>CAMCQX010000074.1 GCA_945876985.1 Chitinophaga pinensis | reverse complement strand
TCATTTAAAATTTGCTCAAAATTCAAATCTTTAACTCTTTGATTTTTAATTAACATCACAGCTTTTTCAGCCAATAATAAATTCTTTTTATCAAATAAATGATTGGCATGTTGATGTTTAAAAATTGCCAATTCTAATGCTTGCATTCCTTCATATTTGTGAGCAATGGTTTTTACAACAGGCGTTTCCCAATCGTTGGTAGCATTACTATGCGTTAATGCACACAAATTTTTATAAAAAGTTTCAGCACCACTTCTATCCGATTTATTTAAAACAAAAACATCGGCAATTTCCATTACACCACTTTTAATAGTTTGAATATCATCGCCAGCTTCAGGTACTAAAACCAAAACAGTGGTATCGGCTAAACTAGCAATTTCCACTTCACTTTGGCCTACACCAACAGTTTCAATGATTACATAATCAAAATTTGCAGCACGTATTAAATCCGCTACTTCAAAAATTTTAGGAGCCAGTCCGCCCAAACTTCCACGGGTGGCCATGCTTCTAATAAAAATATTTGGGTTTAAAAAATGTTCCCCCATTCTTAATCTATCGCCCATTAATGAACCTTTATTGAAAGGAGAACTTGGATCAACGGCAATGATGGCCACTGTTTTATTTTGGCTTAATAAATGTTTTGCAAACGCATTGATTAAAGTACTTTTCCCCGCACCAGGTGGGCCTGTAACGCCAATAATTGGAACTTTTTTATTAAAATTTATTCCTTCTAACAATGATTCATAGCCTTCACTGTTATTTTCTACTAATGAAATTGCACGAGCCAATGCAAGTTTATTTCCATTTTGTAAATCAACTAATAACTGTGAAAACATGCGTAATAAATTATTTTAGCAAACTAAAGTTCCAACGGTTTCACC
Source organism: Chitinophaga pinensis (assembly GCA_945876985.1). GTDB lineage: Bacteria > Bacteroidota > Bacteroidia > UKL13-3 > UKL13-3 > JAAFJM01. The sequence goes on along the minus strand of CAMCQX010000074.1, from coordinate 6,522 downwards.
TTGACAAACTTTTAAAAAGTTGCCTTCTTTATTCATGTCAAAAACCACAATGGCTAATTTATTTTCTTGGCAAAGCGTAATAGCAGTCATGTCCATTACGTTTAAACCACGTTCGTAAACTTCTTGGTAACTAATGGTATCAAATTTAGTGGCATTGCTATCTTTTTCAGGATCGGCAGTATAAATTCCATCTACACGAGTTCCTTTTAAAACTAAATCCGCACCCACTTCTACTGCTCTTAATGAAGCCGCTGAATCGGTAGTAAAATATGGATTTCCAGTTCCCGCGCCAAAAATTACAACTCTACCTTTTTCTAAATGTCGGATGGCACGTCTGCGAATAAAAGGTTCACTAATTTGTTCCATTTTTATGGCAGAAAGTAACCTTGTTTTGATACCATATTTTTCAAAAGCACCTTGCAAAGCCATTGCATTGATAACCGTAGCAAGCATTCCCATATAATCGCCTTGCGCCCTATCAACTATTCCTCCAGCCACACCTTGAACACCTCTAAAAATATTTCCACCCCCAATAACTACAGCAATTTCCACACCCATATCGGCAACTTGTTTTACCTCACGGGCATATTGTTCTAATATTTTAGGATCAATACCATATTGTTGGTCGCCCATTAAGGCTTCACCGCTTAATTTTAAGAGTACGCGTTTATATTTCATTTTAAATATTTTTATAAAATTAACAATTATTTATTAAATGCAATAATAATACAAAAAAAAAGTCCCTTGTGAGGGACTTTTAAAGATTTTATTAACCAAGTGCTACTCGCTTGAAAGCTTTAACTGTTAGGCCTTTTTCAACATTATCTAACATTTGAGTAATCGTTTTAGAACTATCTTTTACAAATTCTTGATTTAAAAGTGTGTTGTCTTTATAGAATTTACCCAATTTACCTTGCGCAATTTTTTCTAACATGGCTTCTGGTTTACCTTCGGCAATTGCTTGATCTTTTCCAATTTGAATTTCACGTTCAATGATTGAAGCATCCACGCCATCTTTATCTAATGCAATTGGATTCATTGCAGCAATTTGCATGGCAACATCTTTTCCAGCTACAAAATTTGCATCGCTTCCAGCATTGTTTAGTGAAACTAAAACACCTAAACGATTAGCAGCATGAATATAAGGAACAATATTTTCACCATCCATGATTACATAATTGATCACATCAATTTTTTCACCAATTTTACCAACTTGCTCTAATAGTTTTTCTGATAATGGTAAACCATCCATTGTTAATGCTTTTAAAGCATCAACGTTAGCAGCTTTATTAGCTAAAGCTAAATCAGCTATTTGATTTGCAAAAGCAACGAAATCTTCATTTTTTGCTACGAAATCTGTTTCACAAGTTAAGTGAATAATAACTCCTAATTTTTTATCTGCAGTAGTTTTTGCAATCACTGCACCTTCTTTAGCATCTCTATCTGCACGAGCAGCTGAAACTTTAGCTCCTCTTTTACGTAATAAATCAACTGCTGCTTCAAAATCACCATTGGTTTCAGTTAAAGCTTTTTTACAATCCATCATTCCTGAACCGGTCATTTGGCGTAATTTGTTTACATCTGCTGCTGTAATCGACATATATTTTTGTTTGTTTTTTTATTTATTTTTTTGAAAAACTCGGAAATTCTGATTAAAAATCAGCAAATTCCATTTTATAAAAAAGAGAATTTGAACCAAAATCCAAATTCTCTTTTCCTTAATAATTATTATAAAATTTTGATCAATTAAGCTTCTGCTGTTTCAGTCTCTATTTCTGCAACAACTATAGTTTCTTTATCACTTTCTTTTTCTTTATCGCTTTTACGTTCAGCCATACCTTCCACAATTGCATCGGTTAAGTATTTAGTAATTAATGCGATTGATTTTGCTGCATCGTCATTTGCTGGAATTGGATAATCAATATTGTTTGGATCAGTATTGGTATCAACTAAAGCAAAAGTTGGAATATTTAAACGCATTGCTTCAGCCACTGCTAAATGTTCGCGTTTTGCATCCACTATAATTAAAGCAGCAGGCGTACGGTTCATTTCCGCAATTCCACCAACTAATCTAGTTAATTTATCTTTTTCTCTATCTAACATTAAACGCTCTTTTTTGTTGATATTAGTATAAGTACCATCGATACCCATCTTTTCAATCATTTGCATTTTTTTGATAGACTTACGAACAGTTTGGAAGTTAGTTAACATTCCACCTAACCAACGTTCAGTTACGTAAGGCATGTTAACACGTTTAGCTTCAGCTTCAATAATTTCTTTAGCCTGTTTTTTAGTTGCCACAAACATTACTTTGCGACCAGAGCGAATGATATTTTTTAATGCGTGAGCAGCTTCTTCTAATTTAACTGCAGTTTTATTTAAATCTATTAAGTGAATACCGTTCTTTTCCATGAAAATATACGGTGCCATTTTAGGGCTCCACTTACGGGTAAGGTGACCAAAGTGCACACCTGCTTCCAATAATTCTTGTTGAGTAATTTTTGCCATTTTTATGTGTACCTTTTGATTAACGTTTAACAAATTGGAAACGCTTACGAGCTTTTTTCTGACCAGGTTTTTTACGTTCTACCATTCTTGGATCACGTGTTGTTAAACCAACTGCTTTTAAAGCAGGCTTCAGTTCGGCATCGAATTTTACAAGCGCTCTTGTAATTCCTAAACTAACTGCTTCGGATTGGCCTGATGTTCCACCACCATTCACAAGTACTCTTACATCATACTGACCAACAGTGTTGGTAACCTCAAAAGGTTTTAAAGCAGCATTTTGCATTACAAGTGATGGAAAGTATACTTTCACATCTTTACCGTTTACCGTTACATTGCCCGTTCCTACTGATAGGTACACTCGAGCAACAGCAGTTTTTCTTCTTCCTAGTGCGTTATTCACTTCCATTTTTAAAATTTAAGTTCTTTTGGTTGTTGAGGAGCATGAGGATGTTCTGCACCTTCATAAACATAAAGGTTGCGGAATATTTCTGCACCCAATTTGTTTTTAGGTAACATACCTTTTATTGCATGTTCTACAACGTAAGTTGGTCTACGAACCAATAACTGCTTTGCAGTTTCAGTTCTCAATCCACCTGGGTGACCAGAGTAGAATTTGTATTCTTTATCGTTTAATTTATTTCCAGTAAAGCGTACTTTACTAGCGTTGACAACTATAATATTATCTCCACAATCAACATTTGGTGTAAAGTTTACTTTGTTCTTTCCACGCAACATATTTGCTAATCTTGTAGAGAAACGTCCTACAGTTTGTCCCTCAGCGTCAAATACATACCAGTCTTTGTTGACAGTAGCTTTGTTTGCCGATATTGTTTTGTAACTCAATGAATCCACAGCTTTATTCTTTTTTTTAAGGGTGGCAAAAGTATATCATTATGTTTACAATAGCAAACACTTCTAGAAAAAATTGTAAAAAAAGTTTAAAATAATTCAATTAAACTTAATTTTCTAATTTCTAGAATATTATACTTCACCTATTTTTTAAAATGAGGGCAATGATAATCAAACTTTTTATAAATTGACTTGAAAATTGCTATTTAGAAATATTATTTGCTTTGGAAAAAGCACTTTTGGGAGGAAATTTTAAAACTCATAATATATCAAGCGTTTGACGCCTTCCCAACCCTATGCCTTTGCTCAATCGTCTGACGGTGTATGTTAAAAATTCTTTTTTATTACCTCAAAAAAACTTGGGTATAAAACAGCTGATGAGGCAATTAAAGTTTTACTGAAAATATAATCATTGCTACCAGAAAAAGTACTGAGCTTGCCGCCAGCTTGTTGAACTATAAAAGCACCTCCTGCCACATCCCAAGGGTGAAGTCCGTATTCAAAAAAACCATCAAAACGGCCACAAGCAGTGTAAGCCAAATCGACAGCGGCACTTCCCATTCTGCGCATTCCTTGTGTATTTACCATTAAATATTTGAGTGTAGCCAAATAATTTTCCATTACCTCAAAATCGTAATAGGGAAAACCTGTAGCCAAAAGCGATTTACTTAAATCAGGATTTTGTTTTACTTGAATGATTTGATTGTTTAAATATGCCTTGCTACCTTTCCAGGCATAAAACATTTCGTCTCTATTGCATTCATAAACTACGCCTAATATCAATTCTTTGTTATGCATAAGCCCAATGCTTACACTAAAAACTGGTAGGCTATGAATGAAATTGGTGGTGCCATCCAACGGATCAATGATCCACATGAACTCTTTTTCTTCGGTGGCAATGGTTTCTTCTTCTGTAATATAACCTGCCTGCGGCAATAATTTTTGCAAACCTTCCACTAACATTTGTTCTGCGGTTTTATCAACATAACTTACCAATTGGTTAAAGGTTTTGGTTTCCACTTTATCGTAAGTAAAACCTTTGCTTTCTTTCATAATAAACAGACCAGCAATTTTAGCCAAAGTACATGTATCGATACATAGTTTTTCAAAATTTATCATGGGGTAAAAATACAATTACTACATGATAATCTAAATTTTTTATTATAAATAAAGGAGTAACTTCAAATAAAATAATTTATTAAAATATGTAAACTTATTTACTGTAAGTGTGTTTATTAAAAATAATAAAGCAAACAAATTGCAAAGCAATGAAAACTGAACTCAATGAAATAATGATAGACCGAGTAATAGAAATGGCTTGGGAAGACAGAACTCCTTTTGACGCCATTGAATTTCAATTTGGGTTAAAGGAGGCAGATGTTAAGGTTTTGATGAAAAACAATTTGAAATTTAGTAGCTATAAACTATGGCGAAAAAGAGTTGAAAATTGTAAAACAAAACATACTGCCAAACGCAGCAGTGACATTGATAGATTCAAATGCAATTTACAAAGAAGTATTTCAAACAATAAAATTTCGAAACGATAATGAACCAAGCAAAAACATTTATTTTAGCAGGTGCATCAAGCGCCATTGCAAAGCAAACAGCTGTTTTTTTAAAAGAAAAAGGCTATCAAATTATTGGTATTAGTACCAAACCAAAAGATTTTGATTATGATGAATTTTACGAAGTGCCAAGTTATGATTTTGGAAATTTCCCAGCTATAGAAAAGCCAATTGACGGATTGGTATATTTTCCAGGAACTATTAATTTAAAACCATTTGCACGTTTAACAGCAGCGGAATTTAACAACGATTTATCAATTAATTCATTGGGAGCCGTTGCATTTGTGCAAGCATACTTGTCAAATTTAAAAAAATCGGAAAATGCATCCATCGTATTTATAAGTACCGTAGCAGTAAGTACCGGAATGCCTTTTCATAGTTCTATTGCCATGGCAAAAGGAGCAGTTGAAGGATTAACAAAAGCATTATCGGCCGAATTAGCTCCCAATATTCGGGTAAATTGCGTAGCACCGTCATTGGTCAATTCACCATTGGGAAGTAAATTCATTAGTTCGCCAGAAAAAATAGAGGCCATGCAAAAAAGAAATCCTTTGCGTAAAATTGGTGAACCAACCGACATTGCGAATGCAATTGTGTTTTTATTACTAGAACAATCGGCTTGGATAACTGGACAAGTTTTGGCTGTGGATGGTGGTATGAATAATATTAAAAATGGATAATACAATAAAAACCTGTCTTCATTTTGACGATATTATGCAAATGGAGCAACGCAAAAGAGCCAACCTCATTAATTCGATTGGTGGCTTTAAAAGCGTGTGTTTAATTGGAACTACAAACAATGAAAATCAAACTAATTTAGCCATTTTCAATTCCATTGTTCACATAGGTGCAAATCCACCATTAATTGGTTTTTTTGTAAGACCAGATTCGGTGGAAAGACATACGCTTGCTAATATTTTAAATACAGAATATTACACCATTAATCATATCAATGAATCTATTTATAAGCAAGCACACCAAACAGCTGCGCGTTATGAAAAAGAAGTATCTGAGTTTGAAGCTACGCAATTAACAGCTGAGTATAAAGACGATTTTAAAGCGCCATTTGTGCAAGAAAGTTTTATTCAATTGGGTGTTCAATTGAAAGAAAAAATAACCATTCAAAGCAATCAAACTATTTTGTTAATTGGCGAAATAAAACTCATTAACTACCCAAGTGACTGCATGGAAAACGATGGTTTTATAAACTTAGAAAAGGCGCAAACTATTACTTGCAGCGGGCTTGATAGTTATTATAAAACTACTAAAATAGCACGATTAAGTTATGCCAAACCAAATACAACACCAACTATTATTTAATAATAATACAAGTAATTTATTGCCATGCAATGGCCATGTAAATTACTTTGGAAAAATATTAAGTGACGAACAAATATTGCATTATTTTGAAGAATTAAATGATGCAATAGCATGGAAAAACGATGAAGTAATTATTTTTGGAAAATTGATAAAAACCAATAGAAAAGTAGCTTGGTATGCCTCTTCAAATTTTGAATATACTTATTCCAATATTTCGAAAAAAGCATTGCCATTTACACCAGCACTTTTAAATTTAAAACAAATTATAGAACAAAAAACG
>CAMCQX010000073.1 GCA_945876985.1 Chitinophaga pinensis | reverse complement strand
CAACGTCTCTACAACAACCAATCAACCAATCAACCAATCAACCAATCAACCTCATTGGAACAGCCAAACAAAAAGTTTCTGTTCAATCATTTATCATTAATGGAATGCACCATTTTGATGCAGGTATGATGCTAGATGCAAAAGGAATTGCGGTAAGAACAGGTCATCATTGTACACAACCATTAATGAATTACTTGGGTGTGGATGGAACCATTCGCGCTTCGTTTTCGGTTTATAATACGTTGGCAGAAGTGGACGTGTTTTTGGAAGCAGTAAAGAAATTGGTTGTATTAACCGCAAAGCACACAAAGTAAAAACGCAAAGAGCACAAAGAAATGCTTCGCGAACTTTGCGAAAGCATTGCGATCTTAGCGGTTTAACTCAAGAAAATGAAAGTAAATGAAAACAATAACAGACATACAAAACGAAATCATCGAAAAATTGTAAGATATTTGACAAATTTTAAATGAATTTACCATGAAAACAATTTTATCATTTTCTCTATTTCTAATTGCAATAACAATTACAAGTTGTTGTACTAAAGTTGCGTGTAGTGAAGGTCCTTCAAAAATTGTAAAAGGTAATTCTTTGACTTTACTTGATTCAGTTGAGATAAAAGTATTTGCTTCAAATACCAATTTTTCAAAAGCTATTGATAGTATTTATTTATATAATTATAATAATGAATATAGAATAACTGATTTCACAAAAGACTATAAAGTAACTATTTTATCTAACAATAAAATTTACTTAATTAACGAATTTATAAAAACAAACCAATCCTGCAACGAATGTGCCATTGGCAGCGGAACTGCAGAAGAAGTTTACACTAAATTTAAAGTAAATGGAGTGGAACAAGGTTTTTCAAATATTGAGATTAATAAATAAAAGATAGCCACAGATTGCACAGATTACACAGAAAATTAATTAAAAATCTGTGAAATAAACGCTAAATCAGTAAAAAAAATATAGAATCAATCAGTGTAATCTGTGAAATCTGTGGCAAAATAAAAATGAAAACAATAACAGACATACAAAACGAAATCATCGAAAACTTTGAATTGTTCGATGGTGATATGGAAAGCATTTTGTTTTACTTAATGGATTTAGGTAAAAAATTACCTGCCATGTCTGAAGTTCATAAAACAGAAGATTTTATAGTAAAAGGTTGCCAAAGCAAAGTATGGCTTTTTCCTAATTTTGTTGATGGAAATGTACATTTTGAAGCTGATAGCAATACCGAAATTACCAAAGGTTTAGTGTATTTATTGGTAACTATTTGGGGCAATCAAACTCCAAACGAAATATTGAACAGTGAACTATTTTTCATTGAAAAAATTGGCATGAGCCGCATGATTGGCAGCCAACGAAGCAATGGATTTGTAAGCATGATTAAACAAATAAAATTGTACGCATTAGCGTATAACATTAAAAATAATTAAGCACGAAAAACAAAATACTAAATTCGAAAAGTACTCACTTTTATTTTCGAATTTCGTAATTTGAATTTAGAATTTTAAAAATAATATGGAAGAAACAAATATAGAAAACAAGCCACTTCGCACATTTGTAGATGTTCAAAACGAAGCCATTGAAGTAATTCAAACCATTTACGATCCTGAAATTCCAGTAAATATTTATGAATTGGGATTGATTTACGAAGTAAATGTTTCCAACGATTTAAACATTGAAATTGTGATGTCGTTAACTTCTCCTTTTTGTCCTGCTGCGCAAAGTATGCCCGCTGAAATAAAAGAGAAATTGAGTTTAATTACAGGAGTAAAAGAAGTGGAAGTTCGTGTAACTTTTGACCCGCAATGGAGTCAAGAATTAATGAGCGAATCGGCTAAATTACAGTTAGGTTTTTTGTAAATATCATTCATTTCTTTTCACCAATCTTTCTGTTTTCTTTGCAGTAAATAAATAACAAATGAGCACAAATACACTTCCTTTAATGGAACATTTTTACACTATCCAAGGTGAAGGTTTTCATACAGGAAGAGCAGCCTATTTTGTCCGTTTGGGAGGTTGTGATGTAGGTTGTGTTTGGTGCGATGTAAAAGAAAGTTGGGATGCCAATGCGCATCCACAAATAAATATCAATAACATTCTTGAATATGTAAAAGAAGCCAAAGCTGAAATGGCCGTTATTACTGGCGGTGAGCCACTTTTACATCATTTAGATGAATTAACAACATTGCTTCAGCAAAATAATATTGAAACCAATATTGAAACCAGTGGTTCAAGTCCATTAAGTGGTAACTGGAATTGGATTTGTGTTTCACCAAAAAAATTCAAAGAGCCATTATTGGACGTAATTGAAAAAGCCAATGAGCTAAAGATTGTAGTTTTCAATCAATCAGACTTTGAATGGGCCGAAAAATATGCAGCTTTGGTGAATAAAAACTGTATTTTATACCTACAACCTGAATGGGATAAAGCGGAACAAGTATTGCCATCAATTATAGAATATGTAAAGCAAAATCCTCAATGGAAAATTAGCTTACAAACACATAAATACCTACAAATACCTTAAGGTAAATTCGAATAAAGAAAAAAGAAATTCAAAAAATAATTCTAATTTTTTAGAACGAAATTCTAATAATCATAACGTTTCTTTATATAAAAAAAAATACTAATAAGTTTGATTTTTAAAACAAAATGCATTTAATCTGTAAAGGAAAATCAAATTAGCAATTGAATCGATTTTATTGATAAATTTTTAAGAAAAAAGTTCTTGTTAGATACGTCTAACTTTTTATTTTTGCAGTGCTACAATTAAATGAAAAACAATTCTGATAAATCATTGAGTGAAATACATGAAAGTGTAAAAGTACCTGTTCAAAAAAACTGGTGGCGTACTTTATTGGCATTTATTGGTCCAGCCTATTTAGTAAGTGTTGGGTATATGGATCCGGGGAATTGGGCTACAGACATTGCGGGCGGAAGTGCTTTTGGATATAAGCTAGTATGGGTATTGCTCATGAGTAATTTAATGGCATTACTACTTCAAAGTTTAGCAGCCCGGTTAGGAATTGTAAAAGGTTGGGATTTAGCTCAAGCTAGTCGTCAACAATACCCTCAATGGACCAATATTTCTTTATATGTTTTTGCAGAAGTTGCCATTGCCGCCTGCGATTTAGCTGAAATTATTGGAATGGCCATTGGTTTAAATTTATTATTTGATTTGCCATTACTTTACGGTGTATTGATTACCGTTTTTGATTCTTTTTTATTGCTCTTATTAATTAATAAAGGAGTACGAAAATTAGAAATGTTTATATTCTCATTGGTAAGTATCATTGGCATTTCATTCATTGTTGAGTTAATCATAGTGAAACCAAATTTATTAGAAGTAAGTAAAGGTTTTATTCCATCAAATTTGGATGGAAATGCGCTTTATATTGCCATTGGAATCATTGGTGCTACAGTGATGCCGCATAACTTATATTTACATTCAGCTTTGGTTCAGTCTCGGAAAATTGATAAAACATTTTCAGGTATAAAAACTGCTCTAAAGTATAATTTTATTGATTCATTTGTGGCTTTGAATTTGGCATTTTTTGTAAATGCAGCCATACTTATTCTAGCAGCTACTGCTTTTTTTAAATTGGGTTATAACAATATTTCAAGCATTCAAGACGCTCATTTATTGTTACAAAACTTGTTTGGAAACATTGCCCCTACCCTGTTTGCCATTGCGTTAATTTGTGCTGGTCAAAGTTCAACTATTACAGGAACTTTAGCCGGACAAATAATCATGGAAGGTTATTTGAATTTACGCATTAGTCCTTTGTTACGAAGATTGGTAACACGTTTAATTGCTATTGTTCCCGCTGTTTTTACTATTTTGCTTTTTGGCAATGAAAAACTGGGTGAATTATTAGTTTTAAGTCAAGTAATATTAAGTTTACAGTTAGGATTTGCTGTAATTCCATTGATTCATTTTACCAGTAGTAAAAAATTAATGGGTGATTTTGCCATCAAAAATTGGGTGAAAATATTGGCATGGATTGCTGCTATTTTAATTATTGGTTTAAATATTAAATTGGTTTTTGAAGAAGTATATAAATTATTTACAATGCTTGATTCAAATTATTTATATGTGAAAATAATTGTAATTGCAGTTTGTATTTTTGCCCTTGGTTTGTTGTTTTACATTACATTTAATCCACTGTTTATTAAACTGAACAAACACAAACATGTGGTGCCACATGCCAATGCTTTACATATTAATAAAATTGAATTTGCTAAATACAAACACATTGCTATTTCAGTAGATTTTGGAAAACAAGACCAAGCTACCATTCAACATGCGCTTACTTTAGGAGGAAAAGAAATTGATTATTTATTGATACATATTGTGGAATCGGCCATGGCAAAAAGATTGGGAAAAGATGCATTGGACTTGGAAACAAAATCGGATTTAAATAATTTAGAATCGTATAGCAATGATTTAAAAAATTTGGGTTTTAACACCAAAACCCAATTAGGTTTTGGAAATAGGGCTAAAGAAATTGCAAAAATAATTGCTGAAAACAATATTGATGTATTAGTTTTAGGCGCTCATGGCCATGCAGGTATCAGCGATATTATTTTTGGCTCAACTGTTGATGAAGTGAGGCATTTAGTAAATATTCCAGTTTTAGTAGTAAAGGCATAATATGAAAACAATATTTTTCTCTATTTTTTTAATCACCAATTTGCTTTCCATTGCACAACAAAAAAATCAGCTATCTATTAAAGTTGGTAATAAATTATTCATTGAACCTTGTAAAGCAGGCAAACCTGAATTTGTTGGAATTGAAATATACAGTAGAAATGAAATTTACGATAAAACCAATGTAGATTCATTATCAGGAAAAGGCTTAAGCCAAGCATTTTTCAGTACAAAAAATTTAGACGGAAAACGATTGCCTTGTTCTATGGGCGGACGCGCGTATACCATTGCTGCTATTGATAATTTTACAGATAAAGGCATTACTCACAGAATAGTTTTATTGTACGATTATTATCCATTAAACTTACTCATGGTGGATTATGAAAGTGCTGTTTTAAACAATGAAATTGGAAATCCAAACATTCAAAAAACTAGATCAAAAAAGAAGAAGAAATAATTGCCTATGGTTGGTGTTTTCACCAACCAATTACAATACAGAACTATTAAATAAGGTTGGTGATAACACCAACCACAAGCAAATAAAAATGCTATGCCAATCAAACCAAAAACAAAAGCATGTCGGCACCAACCCAATGAAGTAGTTTAAATAGGAATGCAATTACTGAAATTGAGCTAAAAAAAGCTCCTGATAGGTAAGTTAATAGTTTCATTTTTATTTATGCACTCATTTCTTTTAAAGCATTTACCAAAACATTTAACTCTTCAATAGTAGTATAGATACTTGGGGTAATTCTACAACCTTGCACTTTTGCTTTTTCATTATCAATGGCAACAGTCCAAATTTTATATTTATCAAAAAGTATTTGAGCCATATCTGATGGCTTCATTTTTTTTATTCCAACATTTGCTATTCCGCAACTTCTTTCATCTTCAAAAGGTGTATTTATTTCAATATTCTTGAACTCTTTTACTTGGTTTGTCCAATAATTTTTCAAGTATCTTAAACGTTCTTCTTTTCTTTTTATTCCAATTAATTCATTAAATTTAATTGCATGTGCAATGCTTAATTCAGTTGCCATTGGCTGTGTTCCTGTATGATTCAGTTTTCTAATGTCTTTTTTATCGTAACTGTATTCACCATTTATTGGCCAAAGATTTTCAACGTTTTCATTTTTTACATACAATAATCCCGCACCTAAGGGAACACTTAACCATTTATGCAAACTACAAGCATAAAAATCGCAGTTTAAATCAGCTATATTAAAGTCAATATGTGAAATGGCATGCGCACCATCAACCACCACTTTTACATTATGTTGATGTGCCATATCACAAATTTTTTTAACGGGTAAAATCTGACCAGTTATATTTATCATGTGACAAACCATTATCAATTTGGTTTTTTTAGTAATGGCATTTTCATAAATAGCCACAATTTCATCATCAGATTTTGGATGATTAGGAATACTAATTATTTTATTTACCATTCCATATCTTTCGGCCTGTTGTTTAAACATATCAAGCATGGCACCATAATCTTGATAAGCCATAATAGCTTCATCGCCATCTTTCCAATCCATTCCACTGATTACAGTATTCATGGATTCGGTTGTATTTCTTGTAACAATTATTTCACTCAAATCACATTTTAAAAACTGTGCTAAATTTTGCCTTACAGCAATTTTATCATCAAACATTTTTTTACGCATGTAAAAAGATGCATGAAAATTTAACATTTTTATTTCAGCTATGTATTCATTCAAAATAGGCTGTGGCATCATGGAATAATAGCCATTTTCTAAATTTATATAATCAGTTTTAAGTTTATAAGCATTCCTTAAATTAAGCCAAAAGTCTTCATCGTTTGCCATTTGATATGCTGAATAATTTTGAAATTTATACATTATTTCATCTGTATTTTTTCCCGATAAAGGCAATGAAATTCCTGCCAAAGCCAAGGTTTTTATAAATTCACGTTTTTGCATTTTAGTAAATTAATTTTTTGGTAAATATAAATATTTAATATTTTAAACAAATAGTATTTGAATATAGCTTGATTTTAAAAACCACTATAAAAAATAAAAAAATACCCACTCAAAATGGAAAGAGAAATAAAACAAATTTCCTATTATTGCCAAAGGCAAAAAATTTAAGATTGTCATTTAAAATGATTGATAAAATACGGAAAACAGAAAATTTGCATATCGTTTTTTGGTTGGTGAAAGATTTATGCTGGATGATGGAGTTTAAAACTGCAGGTTCATTAATGATTTTACCAACGCTTGCAATGGCATTTTATGTTACCTATTTATCACGACAAAAATTAAAAACAGTTTTAGTGAATCTAGCTATTATTTTTTGGATACTTGCAAACAGCGCATGGATGCTAAAAGATTTTTATTTGAACGTTCCAAAATCAGTTTCATTGATATTTTTTATTGCCGGAATGGCAACCATATTATTATACATTTGGTTAGCTTTTATTCAACCTTATTTTACAAAAAAAATTACCAATGACTAATTCAGACATAGCCGATTTATTCAAGCTTTTTGCCGATTTAAGCGAGCTTCATGGCGGAAATCCTTTTAAAATAAAACAATTTACCAATGCATTTTTCCGCATTGATAAAATGCTAATACCACTTGATAATTTAACGATTCCCGAATTAGAAAAAATAGAAGGAATTGGTAAAGGAATAGCGGCTAAAATTGATGAAATTAATAAAACTGAAAGTTTTGAAGAGCTGAATGAATTATTAGCAAGTACGCCTGATGGTGTATTGATGATGATGAAAAT
>CAMCQX010000072.1 GCA_945876985.1 Chitinophaga pinensis | reverse complement strand
GGAACTCAATTAAAAGCAAAAGCACATGTTTATAAAGCGGGCAGCAAATTGTTTTTTTGTAAAACAGAGATTTTTATCGTAAACGATTTGGAAGAAACTCAAATTGCCTTTGCCGATAGTATTATGGCTGTGGTAAACAAAGAAGACATGAAAAAATAAACAAACAATTCATATTTTCACCCTAATGTGTGAGATTTTCAAACATGAATTTAAAAGTTCCGTAGGAACGAAACTTTTGTAACAACGGGTTTTAACCCGTTGAAAAAACTAACGGAAACTTCTAAACGAAAACCCCAAAATATTTGCAATGCAAATATTTTGGGGTTTTCGTTTAACTAAATTTATATGTTTCCACCAGTTTCACTAGTGGCTATTAATATTAAACTCTTTCAGAGTTTTTTTGTTTGTAAATATGGTTTATGTGTTGTGATAACTTTTTCTTTAGTAATTTATTATTTCAAAAACATTCAGAAATTATAACAAAGTTATCGGTTCATAATTTTGGAACCAGAAAAATTTATAATTATTATATAACTACATTATTCAAAACCTAGTTGCTTAATAATTTGTTCTACTTGCCAGTCCTCAATTGGATTGTATTCGTCTTTTAAATTCCCACCATAAAATTTGGTCAATCCCTGCCAAAAATAAGCAGTAAAATTTCCCCTATACGATTCTAATAAATCGTAAGTAGTTCGGCCAGTTTCACGGTATATAAGTTTTATTAGTATTTTTCCTTGGCTAACAGTTAGGCCTTTTAAAGTTTCCATAAATTGATCTTTTATATTGGCTTCCGTCTTTTTTAAATATGCTTTTCTGGCTTTTTCTGTTGGCAATAACTGTAAGTTTTGTTCCAACATTTGGTACCTAAAAGCAGCAAGTTTTGCATAAGGCAAGGCTTTTTTTACATTATAAACCAAACGCTGATATTTTTTTTCATATTCCGGATCTTTCTGAGCCACCACAATAAAATCAGGGAGCGTAATGTTTTTAATGGTATCCTGGGCTTTTACTGCTAATGAAAGAAATAAAAATAGGGTGAAAAATATGTTTTTGAAATTCATAAAATTTGATGCAAAAAAATAATTTCAAAAGTATGCTAATTGATGGTAATTTCAATTTGTTGTTGTTTCAACATTTCTTTTAGCTTCTTTATTCCATACCTGAATCTGCCTTGAACAGTATTGATGTTTTCACCTATTTGCTCTGCAATTTCTCTAAACTTTAAGTTTCCCCAATGTTTTAAAATAATTACTTCTTGCTGATCGGCTGGTAATTGCAAAACAAGATTTCTTAAAATATTAGCTTCTTTTTCGGCTTCAAATTCTACAAAAGGCGCAATATTTTTGTCATCCGCATAATTATCAAAATATGAATAACCATCATCGTCAGAATTACTAATAAAACTAGAAAAAAGAAGTTCTTTTTTCTTAGAAAATTTACGCAAATAATCTATTGAAAAATTATTGCATAAACATAATAAATACTGTTTAAACTTTCCAGTTTCTGAATACCTTCCATCATTGATTACTTCAATGATTTTGATAAAAACATTTTGAAAAATTTCATCTGCTACATCCCTGCTTTTTACTTTTTGTAAAATAACAGCGTAACTGGCATTTTTGTGCCTTCTTAATAAAGTTTCGAAACTGCGCACATCGCCATTGAGATACCTTTGTATCAATTCATCGTCACTAACTTTTGAAGTCTGCATAATTGTAAGCATTAATTGGTTTATAGTAGTTTTTTTTGCAAACAGTTATAAAATTTGGTTAGTGTAAAATTGTATTTTTATAGGCGATGAATTGGGTTTAATTGTTGAATCAAATTTACTAACAAAAATCATTAATTCAAGTGATTTATAAAAAAACAAGAAAAAAAATTTGAACTAGCTCATTATGAATTACTTTTAATTATTCAATTTGCTTAAAAATTGACCATTTAATATATTTAAGTAAATGTTAAGCACTAAAATTTTCAAATAAAAATAACTTTTTAGTATCAATCATCAGATAAAATTACAATTATTGTACGATGAAAAATTACCAATATAATGTAGCCGAAAGATTGATGCGATATGTGCAAATAGACACCACTGCCGATCCAAATAGTTTAAGTAATCCAAGTAGTGAAAAGCAAAAAGATTTAAGCAAACTTTTATATGAAGAATTAACAAGTTTAGGTTTAAAAAATGTTTCAACCGATGAGTTTGGATACGTATATGCTACTATTCCTTCAAATACTGATAAAAAAGTACCTGTCATTTGTTTTTGTTCACATGTAGACACAAGTCCTGATTGCAGTGGCACCAATGTAAAACCAATACTTCACAAAAATTGGAATGGGGAAGATATTATTATGCCTGATGACAATTCAGTGGTACTATCATCCAAAAAACATAAATATTTATTGGAGCGAATTGGTGATGATATTATTACTGCCAGCGGTTTAACTTTATTAGGTGCCGATGATAAAGCTGGGGTTGCCATTATTATGAATTTAGCCGAATTATTAATGAATAATCCTCAAATTATTCATGGTGATATTCGTGTGTTATTTACTCCTGACGAAGAAATTGGTCAAGGAGTTGATAAGATAGACATGCAGCAATTAAATGCTGATTTTGGTTATACGTTAGATGGCGGTGAACGCGGACATTTAGAAGGTGAAACATTCAGTGCTGATGGTTGTAAAATTATTTTTCATGGCATTAGCGCGCATCCTGGCTATGCAAAAAACAAAATGGTGAGTGCTATTAAAGTAGCCAGTTACTTTAATACTTTATTGCCAAATGATATATTGTGTCCTGAGAAAACCGACAAATACGAAGGTTTTGTTCACCCTGTTTCTATTGAAGGCGGAGTGGAAAAAGCTACTGTTGGTTTTATTGTTCGTGATTTTGAAACAGCCAAACTAAAAGAACATGAAGTATTGTTGAATCTATTGGCACAAAAAGCAGTAGCACAATTTGAAGGAGCTACCTTTGAAATAATAGTTACTGAACAATATAGAAATATGAAGGAAATTTTAGATCAATTTCCTCAAGTAATGGCTAATGCTGAAGAAGCATTTAAACGCGCAGGATTAAATACTGTTACTACCAATATTAGAGGTGGAACTGATGGTTCAAGACTTTCATTTATGGGATTGCCTTGCCCTAATATTTTTACCGGAGAAATGGCCATTCATAGCAAACAAGAGTTTGTGAGTGTTCAAGACATGCAAAAAGCAGTGGATGTTTTGGTAGAATTGGTACAAGTTTGGGAACAACAAGCATAGTTGTCAGTTGATAGACCATAGACCATAAACGATGGATAATGTCCTATCGACTATGGTCTATTAACTATGGTCTATTAACTATGGTCTATTAACAATCAACTTAATTCATTGCAAATTCTTTGGCCGATATATATCTTTCAGCATCTAAAGCGGCCATACAACCACTACCAGCAGCAGTAACCGCCTGACGATAAATTTTATCTTGTGCATCGCCACAAGCAAACACACCTTCAATTTTGGTTTTACTGGTTCCTGGCGTAGTTATTAAATAACCTGTTTCGTCCATTTCTAAATAATCTTTAAAAATTTCAGTATTGGGTTTGTGACCAATGGCCACAAAGAAACCTCCAATAGGAATGGTAAGCATTTCGTTTGTTTTGTTATTTTTTATCCTAACCGCTTCCACTTTACTTTCGCCAATAATTTCATCGGTTTCTGAATCAAAATGAATTTCAATATTTGGTGTATTCATTACACGGTGTTGCATTGCTTTTGAAGCTCTAAATTCACTTTTACGCACTATCATGTATACTTTGCTACAAATTTTAGCCAAATAAGTAGCTTCTTCACAAGCAGTATCGCCCGCTCCTACTATGGCCACATCTTTACCCCTAAAAAAGAAACCATCGCAAACAGCACAGGCCGAAACACCGTGTCCATTTAATTTTGTTTCACTTGGAATGCCTAACCATTTTGCGCTAGCACCCGTAGAAATTAAAACAGTGTCTGCTAACACCTCTTTATTTTCATCAATTTGAACTTTGTAAGGAGGCTTACCACTAAAATCTACTTTCGTTACCATGCCATAACGAATGTCCGTTCCCAAGCGTTCAGCTTGTTTTCTAAAATTTTCCATCATTTCGGGTCCCATAATTCCATCGGGATAACCTGGATAATTTTCTACATCGGTAGTAATGGTTAATTGTCCGCCAGGCTGAGGACCTGTGTACATCACTGGTTTTAAATCGGCACGAGCTGCATAAATGGCGGCAGTATAACCCGCAGGACCGCTTCCAATAATTAAGCAATGAATATGTTCTATTTGTTCTGACATAATTTTATTTTTAAGATTTCAATTTTAATAATATTAACTTATTTATTATAAACAAAAATGCCACAATTTGAACAATTCGATTATTTAAAATTGTTTTTTTTAAAGTGTTCCTTTTTTCAGCACATTGTCGGAAATAGGATTTATTAGATTCAAGGATTTTTAGGTTTTTTATTTTAAGACGCAAAACATTGATTTTATATATTTTTAAGAATATAGCGTGTTAGAATAAAGTAATCTTTTGATAGCAATTGACGTTTTATTTGCCTTTGGCATTTTATCATACTGCATTTATCTTCTTATTTTTTTCATTGCCCTATTTAAATAAAACCTTCGATGTTATTATCAATGATTTATTAATAATAACATGTTAAATAGAGCATTAAAATTACTATCAAAATCATTATTGATAATTTAACAAAAATAATAATGTTTATAATATTTTTATTCTTATAACTATATATCAATTGTTTAAGAGTACTATATTAAGAATTAATATCATTTCATGTCGTTTTCTATATCCTTTTGATACTTAATTTCCTATTAACTTTTAATACATAAGCAAAATTCAAATATTTGCACAAATTATGAAAAAAATAACAATTGCTATTAGCTTACTAATACCTCTATTACCTCTGATTTCAAAAGCACAACTTCACATTACAAGTGATGGGATAATGTATGCTTCGGGAGGTACAATTTTCTATAGTGCAGAAAACTTCTCAAATTTGGGTACATTAACCATTGCAGCTGGCACAACTGTCACTTTAAATGGAGGTTCAGCATCGGGAGCAGGAATCATCAAAGGTTCAAGCACTTCTAATTTATCAATTGGAGGAACTGGCACAAGTGGTTCTTATAAATTTGACCAAACTACACCCGGAACTACCAATGTTTTAAAAGATTTAACACTTTCAGGTACCGCAACTGCTACTTTAGTCAATGCGCTCAACATTGTAGGAGGCGCTACCCCAGGAACAGTTATAGTTGGTTCCGGTACAACACTTAATACAGCTGGATTTTTAACATTACTTTCTAATGCCACCGGAACAGCAAATATTGGCATCTCCACCGGAACCATCAATGGAAATATTACTGTTGAAAGATACAGTCCTGCCATTGGAAGAAAATGGCGCTTTTTAGCCTCACCACTTGTGGGTGGAAGTACATTACAATGGCGCGATAATGCCGGAAGTACTAGTGGAAGAGGAACTCAAATTACTGGACCTACAGGAACCGTAGATGCTTCTTTACAAAATCCAAAATCTGCTTTATATTATAATGAAACCTTGGTTGGAGGAACCATAACTGATTATGCAAGGTGGCCAAATATAGATGGCAACACTTCATTAACTAATGGAAAAGGATATCGAATTTTTATCAGAGGGGATAGAACGATAGATCTAATGACTGCAGTTAATTCAACCAATAATGCCACTACCATATGGGTTAATGGTTCGTACCCTTCAAATCCAGTTACCATGCCAATAACTTATACTGCTGGTGGAGGTATTGGATGGAACTTAGTGGGTAATCCATACCCATGTACCATTGATTGGGATTTAGTAAAAGCACAAGGCAGCACTTCCGATTACAACAATATTAGTGATGCCATTTATATTTGGCATCCATTAAATACAAACTATAATAGTGGCGGTTATACTAGTTACGTTAGTGGTATAGGTTCTGGGACACCAAATGTTGGCACAAGGTATATTAGCAGTTCACAGGGCTTTATGGTAAAAGCAACGGGAAGTTCTCCCGTTTTAAAAATATATGAAAGCCACAAAGTAAGTGCTCAACAAGGTTCTAAAATTTTTAAAAATACTGATGAACCCAGCCATATGAGATTAAAGTTATCTATAGATACCATTCAATTTGACGATGCAGTCATACATTTTACAGAAGGTGCAACCAAAAACTTTGACAGGAAATATGATGCCTTTGATATTACACAAGGAATTGGATTCTTGACAGCTGATTTAAAAGATACCTTAGCAATTAATGGTTTCCCAAAATTACATGTTAATGATGTTGCAAAAATTTATATAAATAATCTAATAACAGGAAAGTATAAAATTATGTTTTCAGACATGAGTACATTTGATCAAACCTTTGATGCTTATTTAATTGATCATTATTTAAACAAAAATACTTTAATAAAAGAAGATGTAATCTATTCTTTTAATATAGATACAAATAACCTATTTACCTCTGGAGGTACCCGCTTTGAAATTATTTTTGGAGAATCAAAAACTTCTTATGAAAATATTTTGAACAGAAAAAATGAAACACAATTATCAGTTTATCCTAATCCAGCTACCGATGTATTAAACATTAATATCAGCAATGCCAATTTTAAAAATTCAAAAGTAATGATTACTAATGTTTCAGGCCAACAATTAATAAATACCAATATGATCGGTGACAATGCACAATTAAATATAGAAAGCTTAAGTAACGGTGTATATTTTGTAACTGTAAGTAACGAAGAAGGATTTAATAAAACTGTAAAATTTGTGAAATAGTTGTCAGTTGATAGTTGTCAGTTGATAGATAAATTTATGGTCGTTTTTCCCGGTAGCTATCGGGAGAAACGCTCAAAACGCACTTCGATAAGCTCAGCGAATAATATAAATAAAAAATTCCAAATACTATGGTCTTTCGTCTATGGACCATGGACTTTAAAAGAAAAAATATGAAAAAAATAATAGCAATCGCAGTAATTTTAGTAAGCATTTCATTTGCAGCTAAAGCACAACCTGGCAGTACCACTGGCGGATTTGATGATGAACCAGTAGATGTTCCCGTAGATGGTGGAATTATATTATTAGTTGCTACCGCCGCGGCTTATGGATATAAGAAAATGACTAGTCTTAAAAATGACCGTTAAGATGTGAGAGATGAGCGCTGAGCACTGAGAGTTGAGCACTGGGGGTTGGGAGATGAGTAATTTAGATAAAACTAAAAACTCACACAAATGTCATGCTGTAAGCATCTTCTTGCCATAGTAACCAACTCTGATAATTATGAAGAATGAATAGCCGTTTGCGGTTACTGAGCTTGCCTAAGTATAGCCAACGGTAGAAAGTTTTT
>CAMCQX010000071.1 GCA_945876985.1 Chitinophaga pinensis | reverse complement strand
GATTATTGTTTTCAAATTCTGTATTTTTAATTTTTGTTCTGACTTCAAAAATATAAAAAAGCAATGAAACTTTTTTATTTTATTTTATTTTCTGTTTTTTAACCGTTCAAGTCTCATTGTTAATTTAAAAAAAATGTAATATTGTATTTTTAAATAATATTATATTTTTTAAATTTAATAACGTTATTTTATAAGAAAATATTATTTTTTTGCAAAAAATCAACTACATTCATATATGAAAAATATTCTTTTAGCCTTTACTTTACTACTACTATTTGCTTCGTTTTCGTCATCCAATGATACTCCTGAACTTAAATGGTTAGATTGGAATACTGGTTATCCTTTAGCCAAAAAACAAAACAAAATTATTTTAGTAGATGCTTATACTGATTGGTGTGGCTGGTGTAAAAAAATGGATAGAGATACTTATACAAATTCAGATATAATTAAAGCACTGAATAAGGATTTTATTGTCATTAAATTCAATCCAGAGTTGGAAAATATAGTTTATGAATTAGATGGAAATAAAATTACTGGACGGAAGTTATTTGGACAATTAACACAGGGTAAATCAACAGGATTTCCAACTACTTATTTTATTCAACCTAACAAAAAACAAATTCAAATTGCAGCGGGATATTTAGCACCAAACGATTTTATGAAAGTTTTAGAACAAGCTTTAATAATGAAATAGTATATTTATTTAAAGTGAATTATTAAGCAATTCAATACTACAAGCTTTTTGATATAATTTTGATTGAATCACCTTGTCTTGAATGATCAAAGCATGTCTAATATTATGCGCATCGCTTCCAACAAAACTATGTAACTTTTTATCAATTATAAACTCTGCTGCTTTTAATACATGCGGACTATAATAACCTATAAGGGATAGATTATTAAGTTGTAAAAGCACATTGTTACCAACTAACTCTTCGTATTTTTCTTTCTTTTGATGATAGTAAGAATACCTTTCTGGATGAGCTAAAACAGGGTTAAAGCCTTGAATTTGAAGTTCGAAAATTACTGATTTAAAATTTCTGGCTTCTTCCAAAAAGGGCATTTCTACTAGCACATATTTTTTAATTCCACCAAAACTTAAAATTTCATTGTTTTTTATTTTATTTTCTATTGCATCATCTATCATGTATTCAGCCGCAACTTCTAACTCTATATTTAACTTTTGCTCTTTCACATAATTTTGCAATTCTTGTAATTTTGGAATTAAATTATGAGGTCCATTTTGGTAAAAATCACTCATAATATGTGGAGTAGTAATTACCTTTGTATAACCCATTGATGCCATTACATTCAATGTTTCTAAGGCTTCTTCCAATGTTTGAACACCATCATCTACTGCATGAATAAGGTGTGAGTGTAACTCCACCTTAATAGGATTAATAAATGGAGTAGCCTTTTTATCTACTCCATTATTACCAAATATATTTCCAAAAAAACTCAATTTATACAGTTTCTAAATATTCTTTCAATGAAGCAATATTTGGAACATTCAATGAATCTACTCTTTTAAAATCAGATACGTATAAACTTAACCAATCTAAACGGTGAATCAATTCATAAACAGCATCTAAATCAAATTCATTTACTGCCATATTGATTACTTTATGGTTCTCAACTCCTAACAAATTAGTTAAGAATTCAAAACGTGCGCTTACTCTTTCATTTTTACCCGAATCTATGAAAATAAATAAGGAAGGAATGTTACCATAATAACTTTCTATTACATTATGGTTTGCCTCTGGCAATACATGTGTAAAAGCTTCATGTTTTGCATTTTCTTGTATTTGCTGTGCAAAACGAATTCCTGTTGCTTCAAAATAAGCGTCTGTTACAATAATGAATTTATGTGCTAATTTGCTTTTTATTGCTTCAAAAGCCTCCATCATTTCATCTTCATATGGAGCAGTATCAGCCACTTTTTCTGCTATTGCTTTTAATTCATTAGCAACATCTTTTTTAACAAATTCAGCAAAAATTTGAACCAAATAAGTCAATGAAAAACCTAATGCCATGCGTGGCTGAAAACCTGGTTCTAGGAAATATTGTTTAATATTATTTTCCGTTGCTAATGCACCTAATTTACCACCACCAGTTAAAATTATCATATCGCATCCGCGCTCTTTAACTGCTGCAAACATGGCTAAAGTTTCTTCTGTATTTCCACTATATGAGCCTAATAGTACTAAAGTATTTTTATTTACATAACCAGGTAAAGTATAATCAGCAATGCATTCAACAGGAAGAGGAAACTCGTCCATAAAAATATTTTTCACCAATCTTCCACCTATTCCACTACCTCCCAAACCACCAATCATAACGTTAGTGTATTTGCTTAAATCCATTCCATGTGCGCTATAATTTTTAAGCGCAAAGTCAATTTGATAACTGAATTTTTTCAATGCTTCGTGTTGTATATTCATTTTATTCTATAATTATAATTTCTAAATTTATTTAATGAGGCCTAATAAATATTGGCCATAACCACTTTTAACTAATTTTTTAGCTTCTGTTTCTAATTGTTCTTTATTGATATAGCCCATGTTAAATGCTATTTCTTCAATACAACCTACTTTTAAACCTTGGCGTTCTTCTATTACTTGAACAAACTGACCAGCTTGCATTAACGATGCAAAAGTTCCAGTATCTAACCAAGCAGTTCCACGTTGTAAAACACCCACTTTTAAATTTCCTTTTTCTAAATACACTTTATTTACATCAGTAATTTCATATTCACCTCTTGGCGATAGTTGAATATTTTTTGCTATTTCTACTACAGAATTATCATAAAAATACAAACCTGGTACAGCATAATTTGATTTTGGTTTTTCAGGTTTTTCTTCAATACTTAAAGCCTTCATGTTTTCATCAAATTCTACCACTCCATAACGTTCTGGATCGCTCACATGGTATGCAAAAACGACACCTCCATCAGGATTACTATTTGCTTGTAAAAGTGATTTTAAACCCGAACTGAAAAATATATTATCACCTAATATTAAAGCTACTTTGTCTTTTCCTATAAATTCTTCACCAATAACAAATGCTTGTGCCAAACCATTTGGAACTTGTTGTTCAGCATATTCAAACCTGCAACCAATTTGAGAACCATCGCCCAATAGTTTTTTAAAACCAGGCAAATCATGTGGCGTAGAAATAATTAATATTTCTTTGATACCTGCCAACATCAAAACCGATAATGGATAATAGATCATTGGCTTATCGTAAACAGGCATTAACTGCTTGCTTACTGCCAATGTTAGTGGGTGTAAACGTGTTCCACTTCCTCCTGCTAAAATTATACCTTTCATCATTTTTATTTGAGCTTGCAATATAATATTTGAATTGAATTAATAAGAATGGTTTGTGAATTATTAAAAATTAATTTCGTTTCCATTTTTAACATTTTAAAAGGATATTCTATGTACAAAATTGGTTTGATATAAAACAAAAAAAGCCATCAGTAAAGGAACTGATGGCTTTTTGAATAATATATAAATTCTAGTAAAACTTGTAACGCAAATCGGTTACGTTATGAATATCTTTTAAAGTTTCCATATAACCATATTCTACTTTTTGAGATAATGGTTGTTTTAACTCTGCTTTGAACGATGAGTAATCAGTAATTGCTGGAGCTTCAGTGAACTTATTTACTTGGAAAGCATAAACACCACCATCACCTTTAAACGATGAAACAAATTTATTTGGAGCCGAACCTAAAACCGCACCTACAAATGAATTATCTTGACCAACATATGCAATTCCCGTGTTTTCAAAATTTTGACTTCCAACTGGAGTTACTGATAAGTTTAATTTTTTGCTCAATGCATCTAAAGTCATAGCGCCACCGTCAACAGCTTCTTTCATTTTAGCTAATAACTGTTCCGCTTTTTTCTCTTTTCTGTAGTCATTTTCGGCTTTACCTCTTGCTTCTTCAAAACTTGATTTTCCTTTTTCACGAATATCTTTCAATGCTATAATCATGTGTTTGTCGCCAACAGTAACTACTTCACTTATATCGCCAACTTTACCGTTAAATGCCCATCTTACAGCTTCACGAGCATCAGAATAACCTGGTAAAAAGTTATCGTTTTCTCTCACCATTTCTGCTGTTTTAATTTCTAATTTTTTAGTTTTAGCATTTGCTTCAAAGTCAGCATTATTACGACTTGATGCAGCAAATTGACTAGCTTCGTTAAATGCAAATCCTACCGTTTTATCGCTTGCTTTAAAAGTACGTTCTACCAATCCTGCAGTTACTAATTTGCTCGATTTGTTTTCAGTAATTTTAACAATATGCCATCCAAATTGAGTTTTTACAATTCCAACATCTCCTTTGTTTCCTGCTTTGCAAAATTTATTGAATTCAGGAACCATTTGACCATCTTGGAACCAACCTAAATCGCCTCCTTTGTCTTTTGTTCCATCAGTTCCGTATTGTGCAGCCATCATTGCAAAATCATCCCCTTTTTTAATTTGAGCTAAAATTTCTTCTGCTTTAATTTTACTATTTGCTGTATCTAATGCAGTTGTTCCTTCTACTTTAAATAATATATGACTAGCACGCATAAATACTGTAGTATCATTTTTTACACCGCTAATTTTATATATTTGGTATTTGTTATCTTTAAATATTGGTCCTACAATACTTCCAATTGAATCAGAAAATAATCTTGCAACTACGTCTTCTGGATAATCTTTGCGAGAACGAGGTTTTGCATCAAATTTCACTTCGCTGTTTTGATCTACATATTGTGTATCATTTTTTGCTTGTGCAAATAAACTCATTTGGTCAGCAACCCATTTCATCATTTCCGTTGTATCTTCACTACTTGGAGCAAAATTATAAACGATAAAATCAATTTTACGACTATTTTCTTTCGACTTATATTTGTTTTGATTTTTATTGAAATATGATTTCAAATCAGATTCTTCCACTTTAACTGCTGAATCAGCAACTGTAGAAAAAGGCATCACTACAAAATTCATTTCTGCAGTTCTTGATCTTCCTTCATATAATTTTTTAGCATCTAAGTTTGTAGTATAAACACCTTTTTTAACTAAAGAACTGTATTTTTTGTTTAAACCATCTTGTAATAAAAAATCTTCAAAAGTGCGTAATTGCTTTTTAGTTTTCTCATCACCTTTTTCATTGATTTGTTTTAAGTTTTGAATAACCACACTTTTATCAAAATATCCAGTCTTAGGATCAGTAAACGATTGTTTAACTTGTGGATGAATATTATCACCTACAAATAAATCTGTTAATTCTTCGTTTGTTAAAGTAATTCCTAAATCGGCATATTCTTTACTCATTAATCCTTCTTGAACCAATACATTCCAAGCTTGTTCTCTCACTTGTTGTCTTGTGTTGTCATCAAGCGGTTGTCCTTGACTACGTTCTAAATACTGTGCTTCTTGTTTAGCAACTTCAGCTTCAAATTGTTTGTACGATATTGCATCGCCATCTATTTGTCCTACATTGTTTGCATTTGAATTAAAAATGCTATTTCCACTGCTTAAAGCATCGGAAACAAGGAATAATACTAAGGCTAATCCAACAAATCCTATTGCTATGCCACTTCTGTTTCTAATTTTAGTTAATATTGCCATACGGTTTTTTTAAAGAGTGGCAAAAATAAGCGCTATGACTATATAAGTCAAATGTTATTTATTTTCGCACTAGTAATAATATCAGGCATTTAACAAAATAGCATAAAAATGAAGTACGGAAAATTATACTTAATTCCCAATTTTTTGGCAAAAGACAGCCAAAATGATTTTTTACCTGAAATGGTGAAAAGAATGAGCCACCATTTAAAAAATTTTGTGGTGGAGAGTGAAAAAGAAGCCAGGGCTTTAATTAAAAAATTGCAATTGGCCACTCCTCAAAATGATTTGCAAATATTTATTCTAAATGAACATACTGAATCTAAAACATATTTTGAACTTTTAAAAGCTTTAGAAAATGAACAAGATGCAGGAATTATAAGCGATGCCGGTCTTCCATGTGTAGCCGATCCTGGTTTTCAATTAGTAGCTTTGGCACATCAAAAAAATATAAATGTAATTCCTTTGCCAGGTTCCTCTTCTATTTTTATGGCTTTGATGGCAAGCGGTTTCAGCGGACAAAATTTTGCATTTACTGGTTATTTACCAATAGATAAAGTGTTACGGGTTAAACGAATAAAAGAGCTAGAACGAGAATTAACAAGCAAACAACAAGCACAAATATTTATGGAAACTCCATACAGAAACAACCATTTATTTGATGATATAATAAAAAATTGTAACCCTAATATTTTATTGTGCATTGCATGCAATATTTCGGCCGAAGATGAATTGATTCAAACTAAAACCATCAAAGATTGGGCTAAACAAAAAATAGATTTGCATAAAAAACCTACTATTTTTATTTTAGGAATGTAATTTTTAAAGCTTA
The DNA here is from genome assembly GCA_945876985.1 of Chitinophaga pinensis. Taxonomy (GTDB): domain Bacteria; phylum Bacteroidota; class Bacteroidia; order UKL13-3; family UKL13-3; genus JAAFJM01. The sequence continues at coordinate 969 of CAMCQX010000071.1, read as the reverse complement.
AATCGCAGCCTTTTAAAAACAATCTAACAATATTTAAAAACATGAAATACGAAAAACACATATTTATTTGCGCTAATCAAAAAGCAGAAGGAAAAACTTGCTGTGGTGAAGTGCGAGGAATGGAATTGGTAAACAAATTTAGAGAAGTGCTAAAAGAAAATGGCTTGCAAGGTACAGTAAGAGCGCAACGTGCCGGCTGTTTAGATGAATGTAAAAACGGACCTGCTTTAGTTATTTACCCCGAAGGAACTTATTATGGTAATGTAACTATTGATAGAGTAGAAGAAATTGTAAAATTGCATGTAATGCAAAATAAAATTGTAGCAGATTTAGAGTTGAATTCGGAGCAGGAATAAAGTTTCGAATTTTGATATTTTTTTTTCGATTTTATTGTTATTCCGCACATGCTTTTAAAGCCAAAATCAAATCGTAATCATTGTAATTGCTATGGCCTAACAATTTTGACTTGATACAATATTGCTTAATAAATTCAGCTTTTTTCTCGTTCACACCAGTAATTTTAATAATAAATTCAATACTCAATTTATCATCTAACTTTACTGATTCATTATAAATACTGATAATCTTCAAAAGCTTTTCATTGCTTTTTCCCGCTTCAGAAAATTTATACCAAGTTTTATAAATTAGTCCTTGAACTACAGGTCCAATAATTTTTATTTTAGCCATTTCTCTCATGTTTTCTATTCTAGCGTGGTTATTTAAAAGTACATCATGTTTCATCATTTCGGCAGAAATTTTTGCCATAGAATCAAATTTATGACGGTAATTAATAGTTACATCTTTGAGTAAAATTTCTTTGCGTTTTAAAATCATTTCAAAGTTTATTGCTTCATAATAAATAGCTTTTGAAACCACAAAAGTATCTGTTAAATAACTCATTCTTGAAAGCACCAAACTATCGCCAATATTGGCTTCTAATACAAATGCTCCATATTGATTTGCAGAAAA
>CAMCQX010000070.1 GCA_945876985.1 Chitinophaga pinensis | reverse complement strand
GTATTTAATTTTGCAGAAAACTATCTTGCCTATCAGCAATGTGAAAGCCTTTGTAAGCAAGCATTAACAAAAGGAATTACAAAAGTTTTTATTGATAATACTTTTACATTAGATTGGGAATTAACACCTTATTTTAAATTAGCTGCTGAGTTTAATTATATGCTTTATGTAATCACAGTTGAAAAATACCATGACAATAAAAACGTGCATGATATAAGCCAAAAGCAATTAGAAAAAATGGCCGAAAAATACCAAGTGAAGTTGTTGTAAAATTTTATCAATTTTTTGATTCAAGTGCTTTATTATTGCCCATATTAATTCATCCATTGTCATTATCATTTAAAATAGCTAAAAAGTATTTCTTTTCAAAAAAAAAGAGTGGAACTTATAATGCAGTTACTGTAATTTCAAGCATCAGTTTATTGGGTTATATAGTTGGCACTTGTGCACTCATTATCATCCTTTCGGTATTTAATGGCTTTGAAAATTTATTTGCTAAAATGTATAGCAACTTTGATGCAGAACTTCAAGTTTCAGCCACACATTCCAAAACATTTAAAATTACGGAGGCACATTATTCTGAAATAATTCAATGGAATGAAATTGCAAATGCCAGCAAAGTTTTAGAAGAAAATGTATTGCTAAGGTATAACAACAAAGAAACCATTGCTACAGCAAAAGCCGTTGATGAAAACTACTTGAAAGTAGCACATATTGATACTTGTATTCAAATTGGTGAGGCCATCATTCAAAGTGGAGATACCAATTTTGCTTTATGTGGCGAAAGTTTGGCCTACCAATTAGGCGTTGACCCCTCTGACCAATTTAACTTTTTGAGTATATACGCACCAAAAAAAGGAGAAATAAATTTCATCAATCCTGAAAATGCTTTCAACAGAGATTTGATTGTTCCTAGCGGAATATTTGCCATTCAGCCCGAAATTGACAATAAATATGTGTTGGTTCCTTTGCGTTTTTTATCCAAATTATTGGATAAAGAAAACGAAATAAGTGCTATTGAAATAAAGCTTAAAAACGAAAACGATTTACAACAAGTAAAACAAAAACTACAAACATTGTTGGGCAATCAGTTTCAAGTAAAAACTAGGTTTGAACAACGAGAAGCATTTTACAAATTGGTAAAAACCGAAAAATTAATCAGCTATATTATTATTCTTTTTATCCTCATCATTGCCATTTTCAACACCATTGGGACTTTGTATTTATTAGTAATGGAAAAAATACGCGAGATAAAAATTTTGCATAGCATGGGTTTAACTGCCATAAAAATTGCCAATATATTTGCTTGGCAAAGCATATTTATAGCTGCAGTTGGTGGATTTATTGGTTTGGTAGTAGGATTTATTATTTGTTTAGCACAACAACATTTTGGATTTATAAAAATTAGTCCAAATTCTCCAATTGCTTACCCCATCGTTTTTGCGTTTGGCGATGCGATTATTGTAATGGTAACCATTATTATTTTAGGAATTTTTACAGCCATTTATCCTTGGAATAAAGCTAGGAAAATTGCCATGAAATTGAATTAAAATTACCCATTCCCTGCCCACGATTCTCTATCCAAGCTTCGGTATTGAATGGCTTCTGCAAGGTGTTCCGTTTTTATTTCTTCACTTCCTGCTAAGTCGCTAATGGTTCTTGCTACTTTCAAAATTCTGTCGTAAGCCCTGGCCGAAAGTTGTAATTTATTCATGGCAGTTTTCAATAAAGTTTGTCCAATATTACTAATCTCACAAACAGTTCTTACTTGCGTGCTGCTCATTTGTGCATTGCTATAAATAGAGGGATTGTCGGCAAATCTTTTGCTTTGAACTTCACGCGCTTTGATCACTCTTTCCCTAATTTTTTCACTTTTTTCGGCTTTACGTGCATCTGTTAATTGGTCAAAATTAACAGGCGTAACTTCTATGTGAATATCAATTCTATCAAGCAAGGGACCAGATACTTTACTCAAGTATTTTTGAACTACCGTACTTCCACAAACACATTCCTTTTCAGGATGATTATAATACCCACAAGGACAAGGATTCATGCTAGCAACTAACATAAAACTAGCTGGATATTCAATGCTAAATTTAGCCCTTGAAATTGTTACTCTGCGTTCTTCCAATGGCTGACGCATTACTTCTAAAACGGTTCGTTTAAACTCTGGTAATTCATCTAAAAACAACACCCCATTATGTGCTAAACTTATTTCACCTGGTTGAGGAATATTTCCTCCACCTACTAGGGCTATATCGCTTATGGTATGATGTGGCGAACGAAACGGTCTTGAATACAACAAAGATGAATTTGATTTTAACCTTCCAGCAACCGAATGTATTTTTGTAGTTTCTAATGCTTCGTGCAAACTTAAAGGAGGCAAAATACTTGGCAGACGTTTGGCAAGCATTGTTTTTCCCGCTCCAGGTGGGCCAATCAAAATTACATTATGTCCGCCAGCGGCTGCAATTTCTAAAGCACGTTTGATGTTTTCTTGTCCGCGTACATCCGAAAAGTCTTCTTCATTTAAAGCTAAACTATCTTCAAATTCTTTGCGTGTATCAATTTCAAAACGGGTTAAATGGGTTTCGTCACCATTAAAAAATTCAATGATTTCACGAATATGTGTGGCACCATATACTTTTAAATTATTTACAATAGCAGCTTCTTTGGCATTTTCTTTTGGTAAAATAAATCCTTCAAAACCTTCCTCACGTGCTTTAATGGCAATAGGTAAAGCTCCTTTGATAGGTTTTAAATAACCATCTAAACTTAACTCACCCATGATAATATATTTTTCAATTTTATCAGGATTCAATTGGTCGGAAGCGGCTAAATAACCAATGGCAATGGTTGCATCGTATGATGAACCTTCTTTTCGTATATCGGCAGGAGCCAAGTTAATCACTACTTTTTGCCTAGGCATTTTATAATGATTATTTTTTAAAGCAGTTTCTATTCTATGCTGACTTTCTTTGACAGCATTATCAGGCAAGCCAACTAAAAAATATCCAACTCCATTACCTTCACCCACGTTTACTTCTACTGTAATGGTAACTGCATCTACACCATACACCGCGCTACCAAAGGTTCTTATAAGCATAAATTTATTATTTAAATTAAATTAAAGCAATAATACATGCAATTAAAATTTTAAACAAGGTATAATCATGAAAAAAAAAATGTTTAATAATTTAAAATAAAATTACAATTTAGGACCATAACCTTGATCGGCTATGGCTTGCCAATATTCTTTTCCATAAGGTACAAATATTTCAGCGCCTGGTTGCAAATTTCTACTTGCAATGATGTAAACTTTACCTTTTATAATTTCAAACCTTGCATTATTTTTTAGTCCTGAAACTTTAGTAAATCCACTGGCATCATTGCAATAACGAGCCATGCTATCTAAATGATATTGTGCATCAATGCATTTTTTTTCTGAAACATAAAAGTAATATGCCCCTATTCCGTCTTTCATAGCATTGTTTCTTCGCTCACATTCTTTCCAAGTTATTATATCACCAGTATATTCCACAACACGTTCGCCTCGTTTTATTAAAGTATCTGTAAATAATCCTTTCCCCGCACCTGCCAAAGTGCTCTCATCTATGTATAATGACATTGTGTTTTATAATTGTTGTATTGTTAAATTGTTGTATTGTTAAATTGCTATTCAACTATCAGCTGCCAACTAAAAAGCATTTCCTAAACCAAATAATACTACAAAAAGCATGGTTGAAATAGCTAATTGTTTTAACATTGGATCTAAATTTTGTTTAACAGTTGTACTTTTAATGGTAAATAATTGCTTTAAAAAAAATGGATAACATGCCACAAATGACAAGTTTTTCCATGTTGGCATTTCATTGTAAAACATCACAAATACTAAGGTGCAAAGTAATGCAATGACAATGATATTATAATGGTAAATTTTACTTTTGGCAAAACCTATTCGCGCAGGAATGCTGTTTTTCCCTGCTTGTAAATCTGAGTCAATATCTCGCATATTATTTAAGTTTAATACTCCAACTGAAAATAATCCGCAACTAATAGCTGGCAATAATACCATGCTACTAATACTACCAACTAATAAATAATAAGTGCCACAAACTGCAACTAATCCAAAGAAAATAAATACAGAAATATCGCCTAAACCAATGTAACCGTATGGTTTTTTTCCATTGGTATAAGTTATTGCGGCTATAATAGCTGCTATTCCCAAAACAAATAATGAAATTGCTCCTGAATTTCCAATGATTGACAAACAGAAGTACAGTAACGAAACACCACTTACCAAACTTAATACTATAAATAATTTTACACCATTAAGCATTTGAATTGCAGTAATTTTACCCGATTGTACCGCACGTTTTGGTCCTTTTCTACCATCATGATCAGCTCCATGTTTACTATCGCCATAATCATTGGCTAAGTTCGAAAGTATTTGTAAAAACAACGCTGTTAAAAAAGTAAATATAATTGATAAAATATCGATATCAACATGACTCATTTTAGCTAAAAAAACACCCATTAATATACATGCTAATGAAAGCATTAAAGTACGTAGCCTGAAGGCCTCAATCCAATTTTTCATTTATTTACATCCCTAAACTTATACCTAATCTTAACCTTGGTATTTCATAAACTACAGGCGCTATATTACTCACTGAAAATACATTGTTTAGTCGGTAATACGCCACAATGCTAATGGCTTTGTAACCTAAGCGTGCATAAGCATCATAATTAAACTGATTGATATAATTTAAGTCTTTAATTGTTATTTCGTTTACATTGCCATTTGCATCATTTTTCTCTATGTACAAATCGCGGGTATAATTATATTTAGCAAATGCTCCAATTTCTAAAAAAGCTTTCTTATTAGTTGTAAATCGAAATCCTAATCCACCAGAAATTGCACCTAAACTATATTTTTCTAAATTATTACCATTGTTATTTGGAAAACTATCATTATCACTTGTTTTTTTAAAACCATAATTCTCGGTATTGAAACCCAAATATCCAATTGTTAAAAAATGATTATTGAATTTATATTTTGCATTTATCAAAAAATTAAAACCTACAGAATTAGCTAAAGTTCCTTCTATTCCTTTTTGGTCCGCACCACCATAAAAAGTTAAATCCCAAATAGCTCCACCTTGAATACTACTGGGTTTAGTTATTTTTTGAGCTGGTTTATTAACTGTTTCTTCAATGACTACTGTTTGTGCTTGTAGCAAAATTGTGCTAAATAAAAGTATGCTTGTTAATATTGATTTTCCCATGTTTTATTCTATAGTTTTAGTTTGAGTATAACCTTCAAAATGAAAGTTTAAAATATTTCCTTTTTGTATGTTTTCTGGAGTAATAATAATGGCATTTGAGGTATTAATTAAAATTACTTCATAATGTAAAATTTTGCCCGAAGCGTTTGTAATGTTCCAATAAAAATTTAAACCCGCGGGAGAATTAATTTCCTGATTTTTAATTCCATTTTCTTTCATAAAATCTGTGAATACATCAAAAACTTTAAATTGATTTAAAATAACGGTATCCGTAATTTGAATGGTAATTTCATTGTTTTGTTCCAATGAATCAATGATTTTAAAATTAGCCAAGGGCTTGTTTTTATTGGCGTTTGCAAAATAACTTGCTTGGGGAATTCCATATCCGTGCATATAATCAAAATACGGGTATAAATGACCTGACTTTTCAATTTCTGAAAATAATTGCATATTGGTTAAACTGCGATTGCTTTGCCAAGCACAAGCAGCAAAACCACTCACAAGCGGACAAGAAAATGAGGTTCCAAAAGTAGTGCTAATTGTTCCATTTGGATTGGCAGCTATCACATGTCCGGGAGCGCTAATATTGGGTTTTTTTCTGTAATCAGCACTTGGCCCAACTGACGAAAAATTAATATGTCTATCGTTAAATGGATTAGTTCCACCCACACATAAAACACTGTCAGCATCTGATGGTGTAATAATAGTTTTCCAATCGTCTTGGTATTCATTTCCAGCAGAATTTATCACTAAAATTCCTTTTTGTGCGGCTACAGTTGCCGCAAAAGCCACCACACTTTTTTTACCATCCATGTCGTTTACATTATACCAATCGCTGCCATAACCCAATGAACTGCTGATAATATTTGCTCCATTTTTATCGGCCCATTCGGCAGCAGCTAACCAAAAATATTCTTCTTGTTTATCTTCTTTTGCCGACCATTCAGTTCTGGCTAACAAAAAATCTGCATCGGTAGCCATTCCCATTTTTTGACCTTTATAAATTCCTGTAATGCAGCTTAAAGTATTGGTTCCATGGGCACCACCCAAATACACATTTTCATTTTTATTAATAAAATTATACGTAGCTTTTATTTGATTATTGCTACGCAAATGAGCAAAAACTTCATGTTTATCAGCTCCACTAAAACCAACATCAAAAACTGCAATGCGAATTCCTTTACCTGTTAAATTTTTATTTGCAAATTCTTTTACTTGTAATCTTTCAGTTTGGTATGCTAATATTTTTTGATCAACTTCTGTTAAATCTTTGTTTTCCGATGCAATTACCTTTTGCTTTGATGAATAAAAAACATCAACTTGCTTAACAAAAGGCAGCGCTTTGATTCTTGAAATTTGCTCATTGTTAGTGTGAATAAATAAGGCATTTAGCCAACGACTAGCCAATAAAACATTAACTTGCGGGCTTTCTATTTGGTTTACAAAATTATGGTTTAATGGCAAATCTCGCTCATCGTAAAGTGGTAAATGAGCCAATAGTTTACGTTCAATATTTTTAAAATCAAAATATGTATAAGGGTTAAATTGTTCCTTTGATTTTCCATTTAAATAAACAACATAAGTTTTTGTTTCAATTTGCGCAAATGCATTGGAGAAAATAAAAAGTAAAATACTTGCGAGTACAAATTTTGAAAAATTAAACATGAGCAATTATAAGGATTGACGACATTGAAACAAAATATTTTTTTTATTTTATAACAACAAAAAACCCATTTAACATAAAAGCTAAATGGGTTTTTGATAATTATTATATTTAACTAAAATTTTTCTAAATTTGAAAAAAAGAAAGATGCTTCAATAGCAGCGTTTTCATCGCTATCACTTCCGTGAACAGCATTTGCATCAATTGATTTTGCATATAAATTTCTAATTGTTCCAACATCTGCTTTAGTTGGATCAGTAGCACCAATTAAAACTCTGTAATCTGCAACTGCATTGTCTTTTTCTAACACCGCTGCTACTATAGGACCACTGCTCATAAAGCTAACTAAATCGTTGTAAAACGGACGTCCATTATGAACTGCATAAAATTCACCAGCTGTTTTTGCAGTTAGGTGAAGATATTTCATGGCTACTATTTTGTAACCTGCTGAAGTAATTTGATCTAAAATTTTTCCGATATAACCATTAGCCACGCCATC
>CAMCQX010000069.1 GCA_945876985.1 Chitinophaga pinensis | reverse complement strand
AATACAAATGATTATATATTATTTTATGGCCAAAGTCAAAAAGAAGTTTGGAAATATAATAATGCAAATAAAATTTATAATAATCAACCCAATTTATATTCCGATACCACTTATTATTATATAACTGTTTCAAACACTTTAGGCAAACGTATTTCATCTATTCCATCAGCTACAAACGCTAATTATAATACTTCCTCTTACGATGCTTTAGTGCATCATGAAGAAGACCTTACCAATTTTGTAAAAACAGGAAGAAACTGGTATGGCGAGGATTTTAACCGCCAACCTCAGCGCACATTTACCAATATAATTTCCGATTTAGATACTTCAGCAAATGTTATTTTTCAATCAAATATTGCTGGTAGAGCATCACAAACCAACGGATTTGATGTAAGCATCAATAACCAATTTTATTTGAACCATACCTGCTCCGGTTTGTCATTGGCTTACGATGGAATTTATGCCGATTTAGACTATAAAACTTTAACATTTAAACCCAATACAAATCGATTTGATATTAACTATTCTTATACCGGACCAGTGGCGCAAGGTGCTAATGGATGGTTAGATTTTTATACCATCAATGCAAGGGCATTTTTAAAAAATGCGAGCAAGCAAATATTATTAAGTGATAAAAATGGCAATGGCAATATTGCTCAATATAATTTTTCTACAACTAGAAGTTTAAGCATTTGGGATGTAAGTAATCCTACTCAAATATTTTCCGTTCAAGGTGTTTTTGATGCTGCAAACAGCCAATTTAATTTTGCAGCAAATGCCGATAGTTTACGTTGGTTCATGGCTTTTGATAACTCTAATTTTATTAAACCAATAAGCATTGGAAAAGTAGCAAATCAAAACATTCATGGATTAGGTGCTGTACAAGGAATTATTATTTCTCATACCGATTTTTTAAGTGAAGCAAAACGATTAGCTGATTACCATAAGCAAAAAAATGGATTGAATATTCATGTAATTAATGTTACAGATATATACAATGAATTTAGCAGCGGAAGTCAAGATGTAACAGCCATTAGAGACATGCTGCGTATGTTTTATAAAAAATATACTTCACCAAATGAGCAACTAAAATATGTTACTTTAATGGGAAGAGCTAGTTACGATTACAAAGGAAATTTTAGTAAAACAAAAACAGGTTTTGTAAATACCAATTATATTCCAACTTATGAAGAAGTAAATAGCACCGATCCAGGATCGTTTTGTACCGATGATTTTTTTGTTTGTTTAGATGACAATGAAGGAAATTTTGCAATTACTAGAAACGCTGGAGACTTAATGGATTTAGGCATTGGCAGATTCCCTGTGGTAAATGCTGAACAAGCAAAAGGTATTGTAGATAAAGTAATTTACTATGAAACAAAAAGCAGTTATGGAGATTGGAGAAACAAATTTACTTTTATAGCTGATGATGAATGGACAGAATACCAAATTGACTTTATGAATACTGCAGAATATTTGAATAATACTTACTTAAGTAAATTCAAAAAATTCAATATTCAAAAAATATATGCTAATTCATACGAACCATTAGCAACTGCAGGAGGAAAAAGATTTCCTCAGGTAAATACTGCCATAAATAATGCTGTAAATAAAGGCAGTTTAGTTATCAATTACATTGGCCATGGTGGTGAAGTAGGTTGGAGTGCAAGAAGGATTTTGAACGTAGATGAAATAAACGCTTGGAATGTAAAAGAAAACATGCCTTTATTAATGACTGCCACTTGCGAATTCAGTAGGTTTGACGACCCAACTAGATTAGCCGCTGGAGAATTAGCTTTAATTAATCCAAATGGAGGACCAATTGCATTATTTACCACTGTAAGATTAGTATATTCAAGCAGTAATGATGCTTTAAATAACAAATTTAATAGCCAATTAGGATTAGATTCTGGCGCCATTTTAAAACCTAAAACTTTTGGTGAATTAATTATGCAAACCAAAAATTTATATGCCGAAGGCAATACAAGAAACTTTACTTTATTAGGCGATCCCATGTTACAATTGGCATTGCCAAAATACAATGTAAAAACTACAACTATCAACAATAAATCTATCAGTATATTTAATGATACCATTAAAGCATTAAGTAAGGTTACCATTTCGGGAAATGTATTAGACGAAAACAATAATTTAATGAGTAATTTTAACGGAATAGTTTACCCAACTGTATTTGATAAAGAGTCGGAATATCCAATAGTGGATTTAGAAAAACCGGTAAGTCTTTCAAGTTTTAAATTACAAAATAATATCATTTACAAAGGCTCCGCAACGGTCACAAATGGTGTTTTCACATTTAGTTTTATAGTTCCAAAAGATATTGATTATAAATATGGTTATGGTAAAATAAGTTATTATGCCAATAACGATACAACAGACGCTAGTGGATACGAAGGAAAAGCATTAATTGGGGGAACTTCTGATTCAGTTTGGGTAGATAATAAAGGACCAGAAATAAAATTATACATGAATGATGAAAAGTTTGCCTTTGGTGGATTGGTTCCTGAAAATTCATTGTTCATTGCTAAAATATATGATGAAAATGGAATAAACACTACCAGCCGAGGTGTAGGCCGCGACTTAAATGCCGTAATGAATAAGGAAAATACCAATACTATTATTATGAACGATTTTTATCGATCGAACTTAAATACTTTTCAAAGTGGAATAGTCAATTATAATTATAAAAATTTGCCATTGGGATTAAATAAAATAAAGTTTCAGGCCTATGATATTTTTAATAATGTAGGTGAAGCTGAAATAGAATTTATAGTAGCAAATGACAGTAAAATTGCATTGCAAAATGTATTGAATTATCCAAATCCTTTTACCACTAAAACTTCCTTTCATTTTGATCATAATAAAGCAGGACAAGACCTACAAGTATTAGTTCAAATATTTACAGTAAATGGTAAATTAGTAAAGTCGTTACAAAAAGATATAGTAGCTGCTACCAGTCATTTTAGCGATATAGAATGGGACGGGCGTGATGACTATGGCGATGCAATTGGTAAAGGTGTTTATATTTATAAAGTGAAAATAAAATCGCAGGGAAAAACCGAAGAAGCATTTCAGAAATTAGTAGTTTTAAATTAAATTATTAAATAAATACTTATTGATTGAACAATATTTTTATATTTGAAGGGTTAAAAAATCATGGTAAAATTTAAATACTATATAGAAAAAAACATATTTGGTGTGTGCGCATACTTGGGTAATCGCTTTGGTATCAATTCAAATATTATTCGTATGTATTTTATTTATACATCCTTTATAACTGCGGCTTCTCCGGTTTTAGTGTATTTAATATTGGCCTTTTGGTTAAGTGTAAAAAAACACTTTAGTACCAAGCGTAAAAGTTCATTTGAACTTTAAAAAATTCTTTTTATTTTCTTATAAATTTTCTTACAGAATGAATAAACCTCGTTTAATTTTCGTTTTTTTATCTATTTATATCATTGCCGCTTTTAGTTGGTGGGGTTTTGAACATTTTAGAAATAGCATTACAATTAACGTACTTGAAAAAGAAAAAAGCAGTTTAAATACCCAAGCTGATGAAATATTATGTTACAAAGCATCAACAGATATTGGTGAAGAAATAAGACAAGACAATTTTATAGATACTGCTCAGTTAAATAGATATTTTAAAAAGAATTACAATACTTTAGAATTAGTATATGTTGACACCATCAATCCATTTAACGGCTATTTGATTAGGCCTAAAGAAGAAGCTTACGTTAAACTACAAAAACAAATAGATGCTGCAAACATTAAGCTTTCAAAGAAAAAATGGATGTATGCAACCGAAGGAATCGTGATGATAATTTTATTGTTTTGGGGAATATTATGGGTTTATAGAACTTTTGAAAAAAGTATCAAACTAAATCTACAACAGAATAATTTCTTATTATCAGTTACTCACGAATTAAAAACACCAATTGCATCTGTAAAACTATATTTAGAAACATTATTGAAGCGCGATTTAGACAAAGAACAGCAACATACTATTTTAAAAAATTCCATTAACGATACCAATAGATTGAGGGTTTTAGTTGAAAACTTATTGCTTTCAGCACAATTAGAAACAAATCATTATGAACCATTAATGACTCAAATAAACTTAAGTGAATTGCTTCATAAAATAATTGATCAATATGCTGAACCAAGAAATTTACAAGAAAGAATTATTAAAAATATAGAACATCAAGTGTTCATTACTGCTGATGAATTTGCCATTGAAACCATTGTAATTAATTTATTAACTAATGCGGAAAAGTATTCTGACCAAAACATTACAATTCTTTTAAAGTCGGATAATAAACATGTAATTATAAGTATTTCTGATTTAGGCATAGGCATTGCAGACGATGATAAACAAAGGCTTTTTGATAAATTTTATAGAGTTGGTGAAGAACAAACTCGCAAAACAAAAGGAACAGGACTTGGGTTATTTATAGTAAAAAAATTAGTGAATATTCATTATGCAACCATTGAGGTGAAAAACAATCATCCTAATGGAACAAACTTTGAAGTAAGTTTTAACGTATAATACCAATGATATCTAATAACTAAAAAAAATTACTATGAATAATGTACTATTGGTAGAAGATGAAGAAAATCTTCAACACGCACTTAAACTTAATTTAGAACTTGAAAACTACCGAGTTATTGCCGTGGGCGATGGTAAAAAAGCCATAGATGCTTTTAGAGAACGTAAATTTGATTTAGTAGTTCTTGACATTATGTTACCCGAAATGGATGGTTACATGGTTTGCGAAAATATTAGGCTTCACGATCAAAATATTCCAATTTTATTTTTATCGGCTAAAAGTACTCCGGCAGAAAGAATTGAAGGTTTGAAAAAAGGGGGTGATGATTTTTTAACAAAGCCTTTTGATTTAGAAGAGCTTTTGCTACGTATCAAAAAATTGTTAATAAAAAGAGATAAAATTAGGTCGTCTGAGAAAGCACTTCCCGTAATTTTTAATTTTGGAGAAAATTGGATAAATTTTGATAGCCACCAAGCAAAAGGAACAGATGGAATAATTGAATTAACAAAAAAAGAAACATTGTTGCTTAAACTTTTAATTGAAAATAAAAATTCAGTGGTAAGTAGAGAACATATTTTAAAAGTAGTATGGGATTATAATGTAATTCCTAATACCAGAACAGTTGATAATTTTATGCTTAGCTTACGCAAATACTTTGAAAAAGATCCTAAAAATCCAGTTTTCCTTCACTCATCAAGAGGAATAGGATATAAATTTGTGGAACAAGCAGCAGTAGTTGCCTAAAAAAATTAAAAAAACCAACTTCAAATATAAGTTGGTTTTTTTGTTTTATTTATTTACAAATAAAAGTCTACCATTTAGCTGTTTATAAATTAACAGAGTAAAATCAATAAAATAATTTCAAATAATAAAACAAAACACTAACATTTGTGCTTTCAAAATTTATCCAGTAAATAAACTAAATGAAAATAGGAATTGTGTGTTATCCAACCTATGGTGGTAGTGGAGTAGTGGCTACTGAACTAGGAAAAGCATTAGCACAAAGAGGTCATCAAGTGCATTTTATAGCTTATAAACAACCTGCAAGGCTCGACTCATTTATGAGTAATATTTTTTACCATGAAGTAAATGTGAGTACTTATCCATTGTTTGATTTTCCTCCTTACGAAACTTCATTAGCAAGCACTTTGGTAGATGTAGTAAAATTTGAAAAATTAGATATTCTTCATGTTCATTATGCCATTCCACATGCTTCGGCAGCTATTATGGCTAAATTAATTTTGGCTACTGAAGGCATCAACATTCCTGTAATTACTACTTTACACGGAACCGATATTACCTTGGTTGGAAAAGATTCATCGTTTGAACCTGTGGTTACTTATTCCATTAATCAATCAGATGGGGTTACTTCCGTTTCCGATTCGTTGAAACAAGATACATACATCCATTTTAAAACAAAAAAACACATAGAAGTCATTCCAAATTTTATTGATGTATCACGTTTTCAAAAACAAGCAAAAGAACATTTTAAAAAAGCCATTGCCCCGCAAAATGAAAAATTAATTGTTCATACTTCTAATTTTAGAAAAGTTAAAAGAGTAGAAGATGTGATAAAAATATTTGGAAAAATAAGAGAGAAAATTCCGTCAAAATTACTGTTAGTTGGCGATGGTCCAGAACGTCATCATGCTGAAATGCTGAGCAGGGAATTGAATTTATGCGAAAGCATTATGTTTTTAGGAAAACAAAATCCTGTAGAAGAAATTTTAAGTGTTTGCGATTTGTTTTTGATGCCCAGTGAAACTGAAAGTTTTGGACTTTCTGCACTAGAAGCAATGGCTTGTCAAGTTCCAGTAATTGCCAGTAACGCAGGTGGAATTCCTGAGTTAATTCAAAACGGAATTTCTGGATTTATGGCAGAAGTTGGTAATGTAGATGAAATGGCTGCAAAAGGAATTTATATTTTAGAAAATGAGGAACGATTACATCAATTTAAAGCAAATGCTTTAGCCCGTGCTTTGGAATTTGATATCAATAATATAGTTCCTATATACGAAAGTTTTTATATGAAAATTTTAAGCGAGCAAACTAAATAAAAAAAGCAATTCGATGAATTTACTCAAACAAAAAATTGGAATTTTAGGTGGTGGTCAACTTGGGCGAATGCTCATTGAAGAAGCACTTCGATTAAATGTAAATGTAAATATTTTAGAAAACTCAAAAGATTGTCCTTGTTACCATTTGGCACATGAATTTATTGAAGGTTCACTAACCGATGAAGCTAAAATAATGGAATTAGCTGCTATGAGTGATGTGCTTACTTTTGAAATTGAACATGTAAATACAGCAACTTTAATAAAATTAGAAGACGAAGGAAAAACCATCATTCCATCGCCTAGGATGCTTCAAATTATTCAGGATAAAGGATTACAAAAACAATATTACACCGAACATCATGTTCCAACTGCACCTTATTTTTTGGTAAATAATAAGAGCGAATGGAACGAAGCAATTATCAAATTAGAAACTGAAAAATTTGTTGCAAAAACGCGCAAAGATGGATACGATGGCAGAGGAGTTACCATACTAAATAGTCAAGCAATATTAGCCGACAATTCCTTAATTCCTTACGATGTTCCTTGTTTATTAGAAGCATTTATTCCTTGTGAAAAAGAAATTTCGATCATTGTAGCACAAGATATTTTTGGGACTACTGTTGCGTATGAGGCAGTAGAAATGGAGTTTGAGCCTGAAGCCAATCTGGTAACCTATTTATTTAGTCCAGCCGATATTAGCAAACAAATGGCTGAAAAAGCAAAGTTTGTAGCCATTCAAACCATCAATCAATTTAAAAGTCCAGGCGTTTTTGCGGTAGAAATGTTCATTACATTGAATGGCGATATTTTGGTGAATGAAATTGCTCCTCGTCCGCATAA
>CAMCQX010000068.1 GCA_945876985.1 Chitinophaga pinensis | reverse complement strand
TGGTTGCTGAAGCACATAAACGAGGTATCAAAATAATCATTGATTTTGTTATTAATCATTCATCTAGCCAACATCCTTGGTTTATAAAATCAGCGGCTAACGATCCTTTTTACAGAAATTTTTACCGATGGAGCAGCACCAAACCAACTTATAAAGGTCCGTGGGGACAAGATGTTTGGTATACCAAAAATAGCAGTAATTATTACGCCTTATTTTGGAGCGAAATGCCCGATTTAAACTATAATTATCAACCTTTAAAAGACAGTATTTTTGATGCTGCTAAATTCTGGATTGATAGCATGAACATAGATGGTTTTAGGTTAGATGCTGCCATGTATTTATACGAAAATGGAAGTAACTTAATGAATCAACCAGAAACTTATCAGTTTTGGAGTGACTTTAATTCTTATTGCAAAAGTTTGAACCCTAATTTTATGACAGTAGGAGAAGTTTGGACTGCCACTAGCACTGTAAAAAGTTATAATAATAAATTAGACAATTGTTTTGAATTTGATTTGGCAAGTACCATGTTAAATGTATTGAAAACAAGCAATACCTTGGCTTTAAGAAATGAAATGACCTATGCTTATACTAATTTACAGTTCAATAAATTCAGTACTTTTTTAACCAATCACGACCAAAATAGGGTTTTTGATGAATTAGGAGGAAGTATTTCAAAACTAAAAACTGCTGCGTCTATTTATTTAACTTTAC
Organism: Chitinophaga pinensis; assembly: GCA_945876985.1. Taxonomy (GTDB): domain Bacteria; phylum Bacteroidota; class Bacteroidia; order UKL13-3; family UKL13-3; genus JAAFJM01. The sequence continues at coordinate 6,760 of CAMCQX010000068.1, read as the reverse complement.
CTGGCACACCATACTTATATTATGGTGAAGAAGTAGGCATGAAAGGCAGCAAACCCGATGAGTCAATTCGTACACCTATGCAATGGTCAACTGGAAATTATGCAGGATTTAGTTCTGTAAATCCTTGGATGAGTTTGAATTCAAACTACAGCAGTTATAATGTTCAATTGATGCAAGCCGATGCCAATTCTTTGTTGAGTTATTACAAGAAATTAATTAAAATACGTAACAACTACCAAGCTTTATCTATTGGAACTTATCAAAATATTATTTGTAGTGATTCAGCCGTATTTAGTTTTTTGAGAGTTCATAATAATCAAACATTTTTAGTCTTGGTTAATACTTCCAATAGAAATGCCAATAACTTGTATTTGAGTTTAAATGCTTTGAATTGGAATAATGGACTTTTCACTGCAAAAAATGTAATGAACAACGGAATTGATTATTTGTCGATTACTGATAATGTTGGCACTGGCGTTAACTTAATGCCATTTGAAACAAAAATTATTTTACTAGATAAAAGCACTGGTTTAAATGAAGTAAATGCTAAAACTGACTTTACCATTTTCCCAAATCCTAGTCATGATAATATCACCATTTTATTAGAAGGAATTCAATTGAAACCAAGTTACGAAATACAAATTTTTAATGCATTTGGAAAATTGATTTTATCAAAAAATATTCTTTCAAACGAAACAATTTCCATTGACATAGAAATGCTTTCAAAAGGAATTTATTTTATAAAATTAGACAATGGAAATGTAAAAAAATGGGTGAAAGAGTAAATTATTTCTTCTTTGATTTTCCCAATTGCAGCCAAACTGTAGCACCCACAAACGCTTGTCCTGATTGAATTCTATAATCTGGCTGCCATTTTAACGAAAGATTTTCCGATACATCAAACTCTTGTAAATGTGCATCTACAGCTGCGTCTATAATTTGTAACGCATACAAACCACCCATTCCTATCCAAGACAAATCGCGGTTTTCACGGTAAAAATCTCTAAAAGAAATTAAATTAGCTAAGTCTAATGGTTCTAAAGTTGGATCCGACAGTGGCTTATTGGCATTTCTGTCTAATACAGCTTGTTTTAATTGGTCGTACTGAGTTTGGTAAAACCCAACGGAATAAATTAATGCGGCAAAACCTCCATAAACAATGGGTAACTTCCAATATTTTTTGTTATAAATTTGTCCTAATCCAGGAACAAAAGCCATCATTGTAGCTTTCTTTGGTTTACTCCATTTGGTGGTATCGGAAACGTAAGGTTTATCTTCCACTCTTTGCGCATATGATGTATTTACAAGCGTTAACAGACAAAGAATGAATAATATTTTTTTTAACATAAAAGTTTTCGCTTCCAATACATTGAAATTTACGTGGACAAAAGTAATATTTTTTCTGAATCTTTGATTGATTTGGAGGAATTCATTTGCTCCATAAAATTATTGAGCATCAAACAAAGATTTTGCCCATGTTTCAAAAAAATCTATTTTGGAATATTTACCAGAAACTTGAATAATTTTCTTTTCATTTGGAAGTAAATCGAAATAATTTTCTTCAAATTGATAAGGTTTATTATCAGTTCTTAAATAAACATTTTTGGCTAATTTATCACTTGATATTTCTATTTGATTTTTATTTAAATATCTAAAATTAATAGCAGGTTTTTGAAGTAATAAATCCTTTGGCTTTACAAAATAATGCAAAGATTTTATATTGAAATTTACGTTGTTAAATGTAGCTGATAAAACCAAATTGTTCAAATTGATTTCGCCTTTCAATTTGCTTTTATCAAAATAATAATAAATGCTGCTGTTATTCGATTTAACAATAGTTTCCACATTTTCAGTGAAAACAATTTTACCATCAAAATCTAATACTGTTATAGTTAAATTTCCTTTTATATTTTCTAATTTATCGGAAACAATAAAAACTAAAACTGAATCGTTTTTTTCTTCAAAGGATACTAATAAATCATTGTACGATTTTTTCACTTGATAGTGCAAAGCTTTCCAATTTCCATCATAATCTATCGAACTCCATGACGTAACTGGCCAACAATCATTTAACTGCCAATATAAAGTTCCCATGCAATACGGTTTTGCCCTTCGGTGCGCTTCAATGGCTGTTTTCATTCCTTCTGCTTGCAGCAATTGTGAAACATAAATGTAATTATCAAAACTATTTGGTATATGGTAATCGCGTTCCATATAAGTTTGAATGGTTTCAAATCCTGTTGGGTGTTTTTGATGAGTTTTTAAAATGGAAGAATCAATTTTCAAAACATTTTTTTTATGATGCAAAGCACCCATTTTTGTATAAGTACTTAATGAAGGCATTCCTTGAAAACCATATTCACTCATGAATCTTCCTACCTTTTTTTCATAAGTTTTAAACGACTGCATTCCCCACCAAACGCCCCAATAATGCGCATCACCTTGCGTTAAACTTTCTTTGCGTCCCCAACCAATACTTGGTGAGCTTGGCCAATAAAACCTGGATTTATCCAATAATTGGATTGCGTTTTTAATATTGTTTTCAAACAAAAAAACATAGTCATTCCAAATTTTTGTGGAGTCAATGGTATTATACTTAAACTGTTTTTGCCAACCCCAATTTTTCCATCCTTCATCTATTTCATTGTTACCACACCAAATGGCCAAACTAGGATGATTTCTTAAACGAATAATTTGGTCGTTTACTTCTGCATTTACGTTTTCTAAAAAAGCGGAATCTCCCGGATACATGGTGCATGCAAACATAAAATCTTGCCAAACCAATATGCCGTTTTCATTACATAATTGATAAAAATAATCACTCGCATATTCGCCACCGCCCCAAACGCGCAGCATATTCATATTTGCAGCTTTTGCATCATTAATTAATTGTTTGGTTTTTGAAAATGGAACGCGTGGTAAAAAATTATCTTCAGGAATATAATTTGCACCTTTCATAAAAACAGGAATGCCATTTAATTTAAACAAAAACGATTTTCCTAAACTGTCGTTTTCCTTAACTAATTCAATGGTTCGCAAGCCAAAGGTAATTGCATTTGAATCAAGCATTTTTTGAGTTGAACTTAAAACAATCGTATAATCATATAAATTTTGTTTACCCAAATTATGTGTCCACCAAAGTTCAGGATTCTTAATTTTAGCATTTAATAAAACATTGTTTATTCCTTTTTGCAGTTCAATAAAAGTATCTTTAAATATTGGTAAATCACGACTTGGTTTTGAATTATAAATACCAAAACTATATAGCCCTTTTTTACTACAATTTACTTCCACCTTCAATTGAATTTGCGCTAATTCTTTTGTGAGTTTTTCTTGAATAAATTGTACATGATTAATTTTGGCTTGATTCCAAAATTGAAGTTGAATAGCTTTATAAATTCCACAAGTTACAAATCGTGGACCCCAATCCCAACCGTAATGATACTGTGCCTTTCGGGTAAAAACTTTTTCATTTCCAGGCAATTCATAAGGTAGTTTTTTTGCTTCCGCTTCTCCCCTATTTAACGCTGATTCAAAAACAATTTTTAATTGATTATTTCCAATTTTCAAAAATCTTTTTACTTCTAAATTCCATGTGCGAAACATGTTATTGGCTGTTAAGATGAGTGAATCATTTACAAACACTTTTGCATAAGTATCTAAGCCCTCAAAATTCAGTTCAGCATGTTCATTTTGATATTCGGTTTTAGTAATAATAAAATCAGTTTTATATTCCCAATTTTCACGATCAATATACTGTAAAAGCTTTTCGTTATTACCTGTAAAAGGATTTGGAATAATTTTGTTTTGGAATAAATCGGTATGAACAGTTCCAGGAATTTTAGCGGAAAACCATTTATTTTCTTGGGTGTTTTTAAATAGCCATTTTTCCTTCGACAAATCTCTTTTGTAAGTTTGAGAAATTGCCAGTATTGGCAAGCAAATAATAGCTAAAAAAAGGATGGTGAATTTCTTCAATCTAGTTTGGATTTAACCATAAAAACTTCATCCAAATTGGCTGTTTCATTTTGTAAAACAGCTGATGAATGAAACCAATTGGTATTAATATTTTCTTTCAACATTTCAATATTATTAGCACGAACACCGCCACCCGGCATGATGCAAATTTTATCATTTGCTTTTAAAGCTAAGGCTTTCAATGATGATAATCCTTCCAATGCATTATTAGCATTTCCTGAAGTTAGTATTGTTTTAAATCCACATTCAATGATTTTATGTAAAGCTTCCATTTGATTGTTTATTTCGTCAAAAGCCCTGTGGAATGTGCATGGCAAAGGGTTTGCCAATTCAACTAATTCTTTATTTTGAATAATATCCACTTCCTTATTTTCTGTTAATATTCCAAAAACAAATCCATCAGCACCCGCATTTTTAAACTCTAAAATATCGTTTTTCATTTGTTCAAACTCATCATTTGAATAAACAAAATTTCCTCCTCTTGGACGAATCATAACAAAAACGGGAATATTTATTTTTGATTTTAGCAATATAAAATCTTCCAATTTTGGGGTGATACCACCCACATTCATATCAGCGCAAAACTCAATCCTATCAGCTCCGGCATGCTGCGCAATGATGGCAGATTCCATGTTAAAGCAAGCAATTTCTAAATGGTTTTTTTGCATAAATATTCAAACTTTTAGTTAAAGTTTAAAATGATAAGGTGCATCCAATAAAACATTTCCTGAATTGTCATGAACAGCATAATTAAAGCCACTTTGCACGCAATACGAACCATGTTCACCATTTTTATTTAACGCAATAAAACCAACTTGAATGTCTTTTAATTCTTTCTTCCTTAATTTCATTAATTTTACCACCCTAGCTACTGCTTCTTCACACGCATTTTGTGGCGATTTCCCTTGACGCATTAACTCAACCACTAAATGACATCCAGCAATTCTAATTACTTCCTCTCCATGACCAGTTGCGGTGGCTGCGCCAATTTCATTATCTACATACAAACCTGCACCAATAATGGGTGAATCGCCTACTCGGCCATGCATTTTGAAAGCCATTCCGCTGGTGGTACAAGCACCCGAAAGATTGCCATTTGCATCTAATGCAATCATGCCAATGGTATCATGATTTTCAATGTTTACTATGGGTTTGTATTGGGAAGTTTTTAACCATTCTTTCCATTCTTTTTCAGAAGCTTCTACCAATAAATTTTCTTTTTTAAAACCTTGCGAAATTGCAAATTGCAAAGCACCATCACCCACAAACATAACATGTGGGGACTTTTCCATAACAGCCCTTGCCACCGAAATAGGATGCTTTATAAATTCCAAACAAGCCACTGAACCAATATTCGACATTTCGTCCATGATGCAAGCATCTAATGTAACTCTTCCATCCCTATCTGGTCGGCCACCATAACCCACACTTCGCTCATTTGGATCTGCTTCACAAACCATTACACCAGCTTCCACGGCATCTAAAGCTTTACCATTATTTTTCAATATTTCCCATGCAGTTTCGTTGCATTTTAGTCCAAATTTCCAAGTAGATAAAACAATGGGTTTGTTCACTTTTACATTGGGTTTAATTTCAGCGTTTGCGCTACTATTTAACAATAATGCAGCCGAAGCCAATGCCGATGTTTTTAAAAATTTTCTTCTGTCTGTCATTATTTAATAGGTAAAAAATGTTTAGCGTAATTAACTTTCATTCTATCTAAAATTCCTTTATGAATGTATAATCTTTCTTTGAAATCAGGGAAATTTTTGTTTTCAATTTTGGTCCATAAAACCTCCGATAAAGCACTCATTCTTGGCATAGCCATGTATTCTACTTGTGAAAAATTGGTGATGTATTCAGTCCAAACATTGGCCTGAGCACCCATGATAAATTTTTGTTCATTGGCATTTAAAGAATCTGGAGTTGGGTTATAATTATAAACGGAATCTAACGGATTAAATCCTCCAATAGCCATGGGTTCAGCAGCTTTATCCCTGCTTTGATAATGGTCAAAATAACAGGGTCTTCCTGGACTCATCACTACAAAATGATTTTGTTTTGCAGCAGCAATTCCACCATTGATTCCTCGCCAACTCATCAATGCTGCGTTGGGTGCTAATCCACCTTCTAAAATTTCGTCCCAACCAATAATTTGACGGCCGTTTGCATTCACATATTTTTCAATTCTTGTAATAAAATAACTTTGTAATTCTTCTTCATTTTGTAAATGTTCATCCGCTTTTCGCTTCTGACATTTTACGCATGATTTCCATTTAGTTTTTACACATTCATCGCCACCAATATGAATGTATTTACTCGGAAATAATGCCATAACTTCCTTTAAAATATTTTCTAAAAACACAAAAGTTTCGTCATTGCCCGCGCAATACACATCATCGGAAACGCCCCAACGGCTGAAGGTTTCAAACGGACCAGCATTGCACGCATATTGCGGATACGCGGCCAAAGCCGCCAACGAATGCCCTGGCATTTCTATTTCAGGAAGTACAGTAATATGTCTGTTTTTTGCATATGCAACAATTTCCTTGATATCGTTTTGCGTATAAAAACCTTCATATAAAGTGCTGTCGTATTTATCGTTTGCCGAAGGATTTACCAATGAATCAAAGGTTGGTTTACCAATTAAAGTGGCTTTGCGCTTGCTACCAATTTTGGTTAAAAAAGGATATTTTTTAATTTCAATTCTCCAACCTTGGTCATCTACCAAATGCCAATGAAAAACATTTAGTTTATACATGGCCAAATAATCTATGTATTT
>CAMCQX010000067.1 GCA_945876985.1 Chitinophaga pinensis | reverse complement strand
AATATGATCAATTTGGCCAACGCTGAAAGCAGAATTACCCGAGCAAAATTGGCCTTAGACAATGCAAAAATTGATTTTGACAGAAACCAAAAAATGTTTGATCAAAAAATGATTTCATTGTCGGAATACCAACCTTTTGCTTTGGCATACAAAAGTACAAAAGAAGAACTAGATGCAGCTGAAAACAACATGGCTTTAATCAAAGAAGGGGTAAGTAAATTAGGCGGTAAAGTTACCAATACCATTGTACGAAGTACCATTGATGGAATGATTTTGGACATTCCTGTTAAAGAAGGCGGAAGCGTAATAGAAAGTAATAATTTTAACGAAGGAACTACCATTGCTTCCATTGCCGATATGGGTGAAATGATTTTTGACGGGAAAGTAGATGAAAGTGAAGTGGGTAAAATTAAGCCAGGAATGGATTTAATACTCACCATTGGCGCATTAGATACGGTAAAATTCAATGCCAATTTAGAATACATAGCTCCAAAAGGAATCAAAGAAAATGGCGCCATTCAGTTTCAAATAAAGGCAAAAGTTAATTTACAGAAAGGCGTATTCTTACGTGCTGGCTATAGCAGTACAGCCGATATTGTTTTAGCCAAAAAAGACAAAGTTTTAGCTTTACCCGAAAGCGTTTTACAGTTTGAAAACGGAAAAACTTTTGTAGAGGTAGAAACGGCACCTCAAGTTTTTGAAAAACGATTTTTGAAAACTGGATTAAGCGATGGAATAAACATTGAAGTTTTAAGTGGAATTAACAAAACTGATAAAATTAAATACCCAAATGTAGAATCAGTGGAGTAATTTGGTATTAATATCATAAAAATTAAGTCGCAAATTTTATTGTTCGCATCATTATGGGCAACCGCGAGGGTTGCCCCCACATTGCCTTTTCAATAATACAATCATTTTGTACATCCTAAATTTCCAATAATGTTCGGGCTGGGCTTGCCCCTGCCCCAAATAAATCATAATCATTTTGGTCAACCGCGAGGGTTGCCCGCACATCATTAAAAATAATTATGCCATGCATGTGATTTGACAATATTTGAAAAACAGCTAATTTAAAATCAGGATGTAAATATACTAATTCTTAAAAAAACTTAGGAACAAATACCAAAGCAGCAATAACTACCGCAACTATTGAAGCTATTAAAACACCTGCTGCTGCTAAGTCTTTAACCAATCCTGCTTGTTGGTGGTTTTGTGGATGGAGCAAATCAACCAGTTTTTCAATGGAAGTATTTAAAGTTTCTGCTGTAATTACCAAACCAATTGCAAAGCATAAAAATAGCCAATCTTTGGAGTCTATATTAAAGTAAAATCCAGCGATTACTACTACAAAAGTTGCCATCAAATGAACTTGTGCGTTGGCTTCGTTTTTAAACAACCAAAACAAACCTTTAAAAGCTGGAATAAAAGATAAAATTCGTTTTTTAATAAATAGGATCATTGTTTTCTTTCCTCTTTTTCCAATTAATCATTTCGCCTAACCAAGCAATAGGAGTTAAGCGTTTCCGTTTTTTCAAACCAAATTTTTTGATGCTGTATTTTTTGATGTGTGCTATACTTTCTTCCACAGAATTGGTAATTAATAAATGGCGTAAATCATCTTTTGAAACAGTACCTTTTTCTACCATATCATTGATTAAATTAATCAAATTTTTCCAGTATTCCGTTCCAAAAATAATAACAGGAAACTCTTCAATTTTTCCTGTTTGAATTAAAGTTAAAGCTTCAAATAATTCATCCATTGTTCCCCAACCTCCAGGCATAATTACAAATGCATAGGAGTATTTAATAAGCAAGGTTTTTCGAACAAAAAAGTACCTGAATTCTACTGATTTTTGCACATAAGGATTTTCATGTTGTTCATGTGGTAAAACAATATTACAACCTACCGAATGCCCACCAGCTTCAAAAGCACCTTTGTTTGCAGCTTCCATAATTCCTGGTCCTCCACCGGTTAAAACAGTAAAACCTAATTTACTAATTTCAGCGCCCATTTCTACCGCTTTTTGGTAATAAAAATCTTCAGGTTTAAATCGCGCACTTCCAAAAACTGTTACACATGGACCCACAAAATGCAAAGACCTAAAACCTTTTAAAAATTCAAAAAGAACTTTCACAGAGAAAAGCAGTTCTTTTCTTCTACTCCTTGGTCCTTCTAAAAACCTACGTTCACTATTTGCAAATGTGTCACGTAGATTTTTTATGTTTTGATTTTCCATACTTTTATTTGTTGATGGTTGTCAGTTGTCAGTTAAAAAAACAGTGATAATTCTGCAAACAATTTAAATTGAAAATTTGATTCAAAATTGATAAACTAATTGCTAATTGCTATCAACCGACAACTAACAACTGACAACTATAGGTTTCCTCTATTTGCTTGTTCGCGTTCTATGGCTTCAAACAAAGCTTTAAAGTTTCCTTTTCCAAAACTTTTTGCACCTTTTCTTTGAATAATTTCATAAAACATGGTTGGTCTATCTTCTACAGGTTTGGTAAATAATTGTAACAAATAACCTTCATCATCTCTATCTACCAAAATACCTAATTCTTTGAGTGGTTCTATGTCTTCTTCAATGGGTCCTACACGGTCTAATAAATCATCGTAATAGCTATTTGGAACCTTTAAAAACTCCACTCCACGCGCCATTAATTGCTTTACTGTTGAAACTATATCGAGCGTTGCAATGGCCACGTGCTGCACACCTTCACCTTCGTAAAATTCTAAATATTCTTCTACCTGGCTTTTTCTTTTTCCTTCGGCAGGCTCATTAATTGGAAACTTAACATACCCATTTCCGTTACTCATTACCTTGCTCATTAAAGCAGAATATTCAGTGCTAATGTCATTGTCGTCAAACGAAAGAATATTTTTAAAACCCATTACATTTTCATAAAACGAAACCCAAGGATTCATTTGATTCCAATCAACATTTCCCACACAATGATCTACATATAACAAACCAGTTGGCTCAGGATTATAAACCGATTTCCACTCTACAAAACCAGGCATAAATACGCCAGTATAATTTTTACGTTCAATGAACAAATGTTCTACTTCACCATAAGTTTTTATTCCACTCATGCGCACTTCGCCATTTGCGTCACTTAAAGTTTTTGGTTCTAAACATGAAACACCACCACGTTTGGTAGTTTGTTCATGCGCATCATAAGCATCATCCACCATTAAAGCCAAAACTTTTACACCATCACCATGTTTTTTATGGTGCTCCGCAATGGGAGAATCGGAGCGTAAAGGAGTAGTCAACATTAAGCGCATTTTGTTTTGCACCAATACATAACTCACTCTATCTTTTACACCCGTTTCAGGACCAGCATAAGCCAAGCTTTGAAAGCCAAATGCCGTTTTATAATAATGGGCAGATTGCTTTGCATTTCCCACGTATAACTCTACATAATCGGTTCCATGTAAAGGTAAAAAATCACTTGTTTCGGGTCACATTTCGTTTGTTTGTTCAGTATTCATTTGTTTTTAAAAATCTATTTTTTCTTGTTTGCTTTAAAAATGACGCTTAAATGTTTTACATTCAAGTTTCTTAAATTACTTTTACTCCACCCAACTTTTATAATAGCTAGGGTCCTCCATTTGCATGGCAGCAGCTGTTATTTGTAGTGGATAAAAAGGATCTATCATCACTGCTAATTCTTTGGTTTCAGTTTTACCAATACTTTTTTCAGCCATGCCTGGATGTGGGCCATGTGGAATGCCTTTAGGATGCAAACTTATCATGCCACGTTCTACATGTTTACGGCTCATAAAATCACCATCTACATAATATAAAACTTCATCGCTATCTACATTACTGTGGTTATAAGGCGCAGGAATTGAAAGTGGATGATAGTCGTATAAACGAGGTACAAAAGAACAAATTACAAAATTATGTCCTTCAAAAGTTTGGTGAATTGGAGGCGGCATGTGAACTCGGCCAGTGATTGGTTCGTAGTTATGAATGCTAAATCCATAAGGATATTGAAATCCGTCCCAACCCACGGCATCAAAAGGATGAGCGGCATAAGTATAAGGGAAAATCATGTCCTCTTTTTTTATTAAAACTTTAAAATCACCCGTTTCGTCAAATGTTTCTTTCAGTAGGGGTAATTTTATATCGCGTTCGCAATAAGGCGAATGTTCCATTAATTGTCCGTATTGGTTTAAGTAACGCTTGGGCTGACGAATGGGAGAAAATGATTCAGTAATAAAAAGTCTGTTATTTTCTGTTGCAAAATGCAATTGGTAAATGGTTCCGCGGGGAATTACCAGGTAATCGCCATATTCAAATTCTATTTGTCCGTAAACAGTTTTTAAAACGCCTGAACCTTCATGAATAAAAATTACTTCATCGGCATCCGCATTTTTAAAAAAATAATCTGTCATGCTTTTTTGCGGAGCAGCAGCTGCCAAATAAACGTCTTTATTGAACAAAACATAAACCCTGCTTTTCAAATAATCAGCTTCAGGGGCAGTTTTAAAAGTTAAAAAACTACGATTTTGTAAATTTTTTTCAATTGCTGCTTTGGGCGCAATGCTATAAGCTTCGCCTATTTCTTTAACCAAAGTTGGCGCATTACAATGGTAAACCAATGAATACAAACTGCTAAAACCTTCAGTAGAAACCAATTCTTCTGCATATAAATTGCCATCAGGTTTGCGAAATTGTGTATGTCGTTTTGCGGGAATTTGCCCTTGTTTGTAGTAAAATGCCATTGGTTTTGAGTGTTAAAGTGTTTATGTTTTTAAGTGTTTATGTTTAAAGTTTTGTTGCTCTTTTGCACCTTCAGTTAAATTTTTGTTTTTAAATATCGAATCAAACCTAAGGTAATATTAGTATGATCGATTATTAATTGACAACATTTTTCAAATGCTATTTCATCAATATATTTTCTATCACTTAAAATATATAACATACTTCTTACTTCCATTGATGAGGCGGCTGAAAACTCTAAAAAGCGAATAAACTCTTTGTTACTATATCTGCCAAATCCTTCTGCAATATTGTTCATGGTAGAAATAGCTGCTCTTTTTATTTGGTCTTGCGTGGAAAAATCTTTGTTTTTCATTTGATTTTCGCAAATATCAAAAATTACATTCACCAATTCTCTTGATTTCTTCCAACAATCTAAATCTTCAAAACGGTCAACTTTACTCATAAATATTAACTAATTCCTTAATCCCTTAAACACTAAAAACTTAAGCACTTTGAACTTTAACACTTTTTTGTGCCAACAAAATTACGTTTTTTTGTGACTTGTAATAAACACTTAATTTATTTCGACTAATTTTTTTCATAAATGTATAAAAATACCCTTCTTTTATTCGCAGCTATTTTTTTAATTGCCTGCGGCAACAATACAAATAAAATCAAATCAAATTCCAATATTGATTCTGTAGCTATAAAAGCGGGCGTTCAAGAAATATCCGAAAAAATTCAAACTAATCCTACTAATGCGGAATTATATTTTGAAAGAGGAACAAAATATTTTGAAGCAAAAATTATGGATCGAGCAACAATAGATTTTAAAGATGCTTGCACTTTAGATTCGAACAATGCCATGTATTTTTTTATGTATGCACGCACTAATTACAGTTTGACAAAAACTATTTTAGCCGCTAAAAACTACGAAAAAGCCATTGCTCTGCAACCAGAATTTATAGATGCTAAAATCAAATTGGCCGATTTGTATTACATTACTAAAGAGCATGAAAAGTCAATCAACTTGGCCAATTCAATCATAGCAATAGAAAAAACAAATGCTTACGCTTACCACCTGCGAGCCATGAATTACAAAGATGTGGGTGATACGATAAAGGCAATTTCTAATTTTCAAAAAGCCATAGAATTAGACAATAACGACTACGACAGTCACATGATTTTAGCTAAAATATTATTGGCACAAAAAAACAAATTAGCTTTAGAATATATCAATGCTTGCCTTAGAATTAGACCAAATGATGCCGATGCTTTTTTTGCTAGAGCTACTTTTTGGCAAAACGAAAAAAGATTTAAAATGGCGTTGATGGATTATGGAAGAGTCATTGAAAAAAATGCTGATTATTTTGAATGTTATTACAATGTAGGCTATATCAATTTTGAAACAGGATTTTTAAAAGAGGCTATTCATAATTTTGATGTATGTGTAAGAATGATGAACGATTTTTTGCCGGCATATTACATGCGTGGCCTTTGTTATGAAGCTTTAAAAGATTTTACAAATGCAAAACTAAATTACGAATTTGTGTTAAAAGCAGATCCAAATTACGAATTGGCCATTGCAGGTATGAAACGTTTGAAATAACAAAGACTTCCCTAAACTAATAACACCTCCCCGAAAAGCTGAAGCTTTTCAACCCTACTTGTTAGGAGGGTGTTCGTGAAAATTTGCCAAAAATAAAAACATAAATATTTCTAACACGAACCACATCTAATTTTTATATGTCTTCAGTTAGAATAAGCCAGAATAACGCCTATGCTTCTTCATCATCCTTACTTGAACTACTTGAGCTTTTACTGTTGTGCTTTTAGTTGTTGAAATGGATTGCGGATTGTAAGTTTTATAAAACTCAAATAAGTGTAGCTAACAACTAAATTAATTTTTTTTAATTTAAAACCCAACACTTGACTAATAAGCATACGTACCTAGTGATAGTAAAACATTTAAAAACTATCTTTATGAAAAAAACAATCAATTTATTTTTTGCCCATGGTATCATTTTACTTCTAAGTGGCATTTTATTTTCTTCTTCTTTTGCGCTTAAAGCACAATCTTGTAATGCCAATTTTACTTATGCAGTGGGTGGCTCAGCAAACAAAACAGTTAGTTTTACCAGCGCAAGTAACGACACACTTGCTCAACACGAGTGGTATTTTGGCGATGGAACTACTTCTGCATTAATTAATCCTGTAAAAACTTATTTGAATTATGGAGTTAAAACTATTACTCATTTAGTTAAAAAAGGGAATATTTGTGCTGATACTTTTATTACAACTGTTACATTAAATAATTCAACCCAATGTGTGGCAAATTTTATAGACACTATTGTAGGAAATACTGTTGAGTTCTATACTAGATCTACCGGAAATAATTTAAGTTATTACTGGAACTTTGGTGATGGCACTAACTCTACTTTACAAAACCCCATTAAAGTTTATAGCAAAGCAGATACTTTTTTGGTATGCCTAACAGTTAGAAATATGTTTGATTCTACTTGTTTTAACACAAAATGTTCAACAATTGTAAGTGGTAATGGCAATACCCCATGTGTGGCAAATTTTAGAGACACCGTTGTTGGAAATTCTGTTTATTTCAACAATAGATCTACCGGAAATAATTTAAGTTATTACTGGAACTTTGGCGATGGCACTACCTCTACTTTACAAAACCCCATTAAAGTTTATAACAAAACGGATACTTTTTTGGTATGCTTAACAGTTAGAAATATGTTTGATTCTA
>CAMCQX010000066.1 GCA_945876985.1 Chitinophaga pinensis | reverse complement strand
AAAAATGCCATCAAACATACCATGATTGAAATGGAAATTGATATTGAATCAGCTTCCATCGACCATCAAACACAAAATGTAATAGCAAGTGTAAATGGTAAATTATATCCCGATTCATTTATAGTAATTACCGCGCATTACGACCATTTAGGAATGTTTGGCCAAGCCATGTTCCCGGGTGCTAACGACAATGCAAGCGGTATAGCCATGATGTTGGACTTAATGAATAATATTGCCAAAAATCCTTTGGATTATTCTGTACTTTTTATAGCTTTTGCAGGCGAAGAAGCCGGTTTATTGGGTTCCTATTATTATACTCAAAATGCTTCAGTTCCTTTGAATAAAATGGCCATGCTGTTAAATTTAGATTTGATGGCCACTGGCGATAAAGGCATGACGGCTGTAAATGCTACTGAATTTCCAACTGAGTTTAAATTATTACAATACATCAATGAACAAGGTAATTATTTACCAAACGTTAATTCACGAGGAAAAGCTCAAAACAGCGACCATTATTATTTTACAGAAGCAGGTGTAAAATCTTTCTTTTTTTACCTGATGGGCGATTATCATTTTTACCACGATATAGACGATAAAGCCAGTGCCATAAGTTTAAGTAAATACAACGAAGCCTACAAATTAGTTTACGACTTTACTGTAGCATATATTCAACAAAGTATAGCCAACTCCACTAAACCAAAAGAGCAAGAATAACGCATGAGTTCATTAAAAAAACTAGCATCGCAAACCGCTGTTTATGGTTTAAGCACCATGATAGGACGCACCATTAATTTTATGTTGGTGCCCTTACACACCGCCTTGTTTTCAAAAGCCGATTTTGGAACACAATCGGAAATGTATGGTTACGTAGCTTTTTTCAATGTAATTCTTTTATATGGAATGGAAACTGCTTTTTTTAGGTTTTCAAATACCAATAAAGACCATCCGAAAATATTTTCTACTGCCTTAACTTCAGTAATTGTTAGTTCCATTATTTTTATGCTAGGTTTTATGTTTTTTGCCGAACCTATTGCTGCTTTAATTCGCTACCCAAATAATCCTGAATACATTGTGTATTTTGCTTTAATTATTGGCTTAGACGCCATTACTATGTTGCCTTTTGCCTATTTAAGACAACAAAACAAAGCGCTTAAATTTGCGGTGATTAAGAACATCAATATTTTTACCAGTATTTTATTTAATTTATACTTCTTGTTATTAGGTCCATATATGCAAAACAAAGGTATTTTGATTCCTTTATTTGACGGACAAGTAGGCATAAAATATGTGTTCATTAGTCATTTAATAGCCTGTATCATTACCATTCCTTTGTTGTTCGTAGAACTTAAAAAAATAAGCTTGGGTTTTGATGCCACTATTTGGAAACAAATGCTGCGTTATGGTGCACCCTTAATTATTGTTGGTTTTGCAGGAATGATCAATGAAACATTGGACCGAGTGCTGATAAAATATTTGTATCCCGATGCCAGTTTGGCCAATGAAATGAATGGAATATATGCCGCTAACTACAAACTTTCAATCTTAATGACTTTGTTTATTCAAGCATTTAAATTTGCTGCGGAACCTTTCTTTTTTAGTCATTCTAAAGCTACCGACAAACGCACGCTTTATGCCACTGTGATGGATTATTTTGTAATAATTTGCTTGGCTTTATTCTTGGTTGTAACCTTGTTTATTGATTTATTTAAACAATACATTGATGTAAAATTCCATGAGGGTTTACATGTAGTTCCAATTCTTTTATTGGCCAATATGTTTTTGGGTGTTTATTATAATTTATCTATTTGGTACAAGCTTTCCGATAACAATAAAATTGGTGCAAATATTGCCATCATGGGCGCAGTAATTACTTTGGTATTAAACTTCATTTGGATTCCTATTTATGGTTATGATGGCTCGGCTTGGACCACCTTTATTTGTTATTTTAGCATGATGGTCGTTTGTTATTTATTAGGGAAAAAATATTACCCAATTGATTACCATGTGAAAAAATTTGCGGGTTATACTGTATTTGCTTTAGTGCTTTTTTATATTGGTAAAATGACCAATAATTTGTTCCCTGAACCAGCAATTATTTATAGTATCAATGCAATTTTATTACTTTCGTTTTTTGCTTTGGCATTCATTGTTGAAAAACGATTTAAAACCATTCACAATATTTAATTATTCAAACACTTAATATATGAACATAAAAATTATAAATACCTCCAACAACGATTTACCTGCTTATGAAACTGCACATGCAGCAGGCATGGATTTACGTGCATTTTTATCGGAATCCATTGTTTTAAAAGTCAACACCAGAGCCATTATTCCTACAGGATTATTCATGGAAATTCCGGTTGGATTTGAAGCACAAGTTAGACCTAGAAGTGGATTGGCATTTAAGCATGGCATTACTGTTTTAAACAGCCCAGGAACTATTGATGCCGATTACCGTGGCGAAGTAAAAGTGTTACTCATTAACTTTGGAACCGAAGATTTTGAAATAAAATCGGGAGAAAGAATAGCGCAAATGGTAATAGCCAAACATGAAACTGCCATTTGGGAAATAAGCACCGAACTTAGCGAAACCAACAGAGGCGCGGGGGGATACGGAAGTACTGGGAAGTAATGAAGGGAGTGCGGAGTGACAAAAATGCGAAGTATGAAGTATGAAAATTTCAAATTCGAAATTCAAATAACGAAATACTAACACCAACAAACGTCATGCTGCAAGCATCAGTTGGTAAACTGACACAGTCTTCTTTCCTTATAAACATCATTGCCTATGGTTGTGTCTTTTGACTAACCACAAGTAACAGCTAGTTGCCAGAGGCCAGAAGCCAAAGGGTAAAAAAACACCAACAAACGTCATTGCGAGGCACGAAGCAATCTCATAAATGAATGAATGATAAAGTATGAAGTATGAAAAAAATTAAATTCGGAAATATAAACTGCCAAAAACTTTTAATTATGGACTTACTAAATGAATTCCAATATTAAAATAGGGTGCGCCACCTAATTTATTGATCATGGCATATTCTTGTGTGCCTACAAATCCTCTAAAAAAATCAGATCCATCTTTTTCAGTATAATCAGCATTATAAGAATAATTAAAACGATAGCCTGCTTGAATGGTTCCCCA
The DNA here is from genome assembly GCA_945876985.1 of Chitinophaga pinensis. Classification (GTDB taxonomy): domain Bacteria; phylum Bacteroidota; class Bacteroidia; order UKL13-3; family UKL13-3; genus JAAFJM01. The sequence continues at coordinate 4,432 of CAMCQX010000066.1, read as the reverse complement.
AATAAAACCCATAATTTGACGTTGGTATTCTAATCTTAATCTTAATTCTCCCCTTCTTAATTCAAGCTCTTTGTCTACCGGCAATGTAACTCCTCCAATCCTATAACTTTGTCCTTCTAATTCATATCCTGCCATTACTAAACTTCGAGCATTGAAATTTTTTCTTACATGTACACGGGCTGGAAATAATATTTCAGTACCCCATTTTCTATTTGGAGCCGTCCAATTGTACAAAACAATGGGTAAAAAATTTAGCTGACCCACCCTGTAAGTTCTGGTTAATCCTACTGCCCATTGCTTTCTATCATTTGGGCGTTTACCCCAAAGAATTGATGCCGAATATTTGGTATATTTTAAATCCTGAATATTTGAAAATGTATAATTTCCGCTCAAATCGGCCGAAACTTGCATCAAAATAAATTGCTTATCATTCATTGGTTTATAAACAGTGCTGTGCAATCCCATGGTAGTTAAACCATCATTTTGAAGTTGCTGAATTAAACCTGCATTTGGAGTTGGAGTTATTTTTTCTGAAAATACATATTTCATATTCCAATAATTTAGCCCCAATTGCCATAAAAATTTGTTGCTTGATATTACAGGAATATTTGCAAATAACCTTAAACCTGATGTGCTATTTGCAGTTGCAGTTTCATAAGGAACCACATTGGAAGAGTCTTTTGAATAGGAACCCAATTGTGATAATTTCATATCATAGGGCAACTGCTGATCCCATGCTATTGAAATAAAACGCGCAGGACTTAAATCAAAAATTTTGGGGTTACAAAATGTCTTGTTTTGACCATCGGAGGAAGTGGCGTTTTCATATACTGAATAGTCCTCTTCCTCTTCTACTTTTTGGGTAGAGTCTGTTTGTGCAAACAATGCTGAACCAATAAAAAAAAATAATAGTAGTATAAAATATTTCATTGATTATTTTTTTAATTCCAATCGTTTCCAAACATCTGTTCTTCCAAGTGCTTTTACACCAATATAACCTCTAATATCTAAAGTGTTTTTATCTTTCATAGTAATTAAACAACTGTAAGTACTGCCATTTTCAGGGTCATAAATGGTTCCTTCTGTCCATTCATTTTTACCAGAATAAACAAAATCCTTTAATAATCTGTATCCTTTTAATGGAACATTTTGCATGGATGCATCAGGATTATTTTTATCAACCTTTGGTTTTTGCGTAACTGGATCTGTTGACTCTTTTAACCATACAATTTTTCCATAATACTTGTTGCCAATTTTTTCAACTTTAACCCTTGCTTTTCCGCTACTTGGCTCCCAAACTCCTACAAGTCTGTCTCCTTCATCGTCTGGGGCAAAAGAAAAAATGAGCGTGAATAAAAATAATATCGATAATAATTTTGCTGTTGTTTTCATGTGTTTTTAGTTTAGTGAGTGGTAATATTAAATGTTAGTTTTGCTTTAAATGCGATGTTAGTTTCTACATCTTTTGAAAAATTAGCGTCTAATAAAGCGGTGAATTCTTCTTTTGAAAATATTTCATCAATGCCATCTTGCTCCTGAGCAATGGTTAATGGTATTTCTTTTTTACCGGCAGGTATTGGATTAATAAATGCTACCTTTTTCATTTCGGAAGAATTACTAACCAATTGCAATGAAAAATCTTGAATCAAACCATCTTCAATGCTATCAGGCAAAATAAGAATAGCAGATGTTAACTCAATTTTTTCAACGCTTTCCGGATTGATATTGTTGTTTTTTAGTGAGTTTAAAATTATTTCCTGAAATGAATTAGGTCCTTCATAGTAGGGGCCTTCTGCTGTTAATTGAACGTTATTCAATTCAATGCTTGTTACTTTTTGATTTTTACAAGAAAATAAAAAAATAGATACTGCGGTTATAAAAAGGATTTTTTTCATGTATTAATTTTGAATTTTAATCAAAAATAATTTTTTTTTTTTAAAAAACAATTTTACCTAACTTTCTTCTACAACCTTAATTTCATCTTACAAGTGTTCAGTGAATAATTCCCCTCTTGAGGTTTGTCAGTTGGCTAACTGACGGGTTGGAATTTTTTCTTCATTTTGCCTATGGTTGGTGTTTTAACCAAACATATATCGTATTAGTTAGGGAAAACTCAGATAAACGTCATTGCGAGGCACGAAGCAATCTTACGAATAAAGTGAGAAATTCGAAATTGCCTATGGTTGGTGAAAACATCGGCAATTTTTTTGTCTGAACCATGATTTGCATGATTCATTTGATTACTTTGATTCTTTATTTTTCATATCAATCATATTAATCTCTATAATCATAGTTCAGACTAAGGTTTAGTTTGATTTAAATTTCTTATTGGTAAGACGTTTAAAATTTAAACTTATTTCACCAAAATTAACAAGCAATCCTATTTCTAAATTATATGCTTCTAAATAATTTATAGCTTGTGCAAAATGAACATCTTCCAATTTTGTAATAGCTTTTAGTTCTATTGAAATAACGTTTTCAACTAAAAAATCTACACGCCTTGTTCCTATTTGTTCTTCTCTGTAAAAAATCGGCATTTCAAATTCTCTGTTAAATGTTAAACCTGCCAATTGCATTTCAATAGCTAATGCTCTTTGATAAATCAATTCTTGAAAACCAGTTCCCAATATTTGGTGAACAGTCATTGAGCAACCAATAATTTTAGACGTTATTTCGGAATATTTATATTGTTCGTTTATCATTTGATTTATTTTTAAATTTTTTGTCTGAACCTTGATTTATATGATTCTTTTGATTCTATGATTTACTTTTTCATATCCATCATATTAATCTTAATAATCATGGTTCAGACTTAGGTTTTTTTTTGTCTGAACCATGATTTGCATGATTCATTTTATTTTTTTTCACCTCCATCATATTAATCTGAATAATCATAGTTCAGACTAAGGGTAAAATCTGCAATAATTAAACAAGATTATAAATCCTTGGACAATTGATTTGGATTGGAAATCAAAGCGGCAGGCGATTTCGGAGAAGAAAACTGTCTGCCACCACAAAACTTGATACGAAGCATAAAGCTTCATTTAAGCAGTGAACTGCCAATTTCTTATAGGTATTGTTATGGTGCGTTTTTTTTCGTTTTGTCGCCAAATAAATATCCTATTGCTAAGGTAATTAATGGTGTAATTATATACCAAAAGTCTTTTATTGGTAATGAAATTTCTTCAGTCTTTAATCCCATACAACCGTATGTATAAAAAATACCTGTTACTATTAAAACAATAATTGAAAGTGCTGCGATATTATGAGGTATGCTTGTCGAACTACCCCAGACTTTTCCTAATATACCTTGGTCAACTCTTTGTCTTTCGAGTTCATTATGATTGTCTAAAACCTGCTTTGCAAGTTCCTTGTCTTTCGGGAGACTAATTTGATTCGCCATTCGCAACCTCCTCTCTTAAATACCAAGTGTAATGAACTGTCTTATGCGAAGATTCATTCAACGCATAAATCATAAAATTCAAATAAACTTGTCGATTATTAATTTTTGCAAGTGGAAGCGGTTCAAGATTTGCTGTTCCTAAAGAGCTATTAAAGTTAGTCAGGATGATTTCAAGTTCATTATTGCTAATAGCATTAAAGTCCATTTTCTGCTCCTTTAATTCCTTGTCAAATTTAAAACTTATAATAATTTTCAAGTCTGGTGCCAATTGAAATTTAATCGGTTCGTCTTTAAAAGTTATTACAGTCCCTGTGTCCAATATCTCATAGTTATTGTCACCAGTCTTAATTTGTATTGCCATATTTTTATTTAATAAAGTTTATAAATAGTCTTTCTTTAAAATGCACACTTAACGTTTTGGGGCTTGGCGAAGTGGCGGATTTCGGAGCACTAAACTGTCAATATAGTACAAAAGTTGATGCGAGATAGAATGTTCAGATAACCACTATGTCCTCCATTGAGCCAAAAGCCTGTTAGCGGGTCGTTGTTTTTTTTCACTTGCCTATGCTTGGTGTTATAAACAACCATAACTACAGGGCTTTTGTTGGTTTGTCCACGCCATAGGCGTTAACCAGCGTTTTAGGGTTTGCTCCTGCGCTAGGATTTGCTTGAACATACATTGTCCGAATTCTAAAAGTTTTTTTTGAAAGTTTTAAGCAACTCTTACCAAATACTAGTTATAAGTAATTATATCGATTGCCGAACCGTCTGAACAGTCATTTACATATTGAGAATACAAAATTGCACTTAACTGTATGCTTGTAACTTTTGTTTCTTCGCAGGCTGCACTAAAATCAGGATTAAAGCAACCATATAACTTACCATTATTCCTTGTAAGTGTCTTTTGTTTTACAAAAGTTTGTTTAACCGTGTTGAATAGCGCTTCATAGTTCATTCCATTTACATCTTCTGTGGTTTCAGGGATGCTGTCGATAAATTTCTTTACTTGTTCTTTCATTTGTTTATTTT
>CAMCQX010000065.1 GCA_945876985.1 Chitinophaga pinensis | reverse complement strand
AATTTCTTTTCCCATCAAATCAAACACAATAATTTTATCAATTTTAAATTGACTTACGTTTTCAATTTCAACAAAACCAATGCTTGGATTAGGGTACAATTTCAATTGATTACTATTTGTCATTTCATACAAACTTTCATTCTTAATTGGTGGTGGTATTTCAAATGATTCAGTTCCATCAAAAGTACTTGATGAAGAACCTTGACTGGCTTTATATCCAAGTCCCCTTCTTGCAAATGCTTTCCAAAGCAAATCCTTATTTTCAAATTTATTATTGAGAGAATCAGCCAATAAAATTGCATCTCTTGCATCTACAAAACCAGGTGAACATGGTTGTAATTTCAAACCATCCATTACCAATTGTATGGCTTTATTATTACCCAATTTACCATTATAAATGTCTTTACTGAATCCATATTTATCCACTAAATCCCAAAAAATATCGTATAAAAAAGTACACCAAACAAAACCAACATAGTGAACTTCAGAATTTGTTTTTATTGAATTATAAGTAGTTGGATTGATAGCCATATTTCTAGTGTAAGGATAATCTCTTATTCCAACTCCAGTGGTATCTTCAGCAATTAAATAAGTTCCAATTCCTCGTCCAATTTGAGGATTATCGGTAGATTTTGCTGTAAGTGCTAAAGCGAAAAAATCGCTCCAACCCTCTCCTCCTTGTTCCCCATTTGACAAACAACTTGTATTATTAGGCCCACCAGTTAATCTGTTTGAAAGTCCATGGGTATATTCATGAATAATTACCCCATTATCAAAATCACTGTCAAAATATTTTGGACCACCACTTGAGTCAACTAAAGTAACATTGATTGTTACATTATTCGTCAAATCATCTTTAAGTTGCGTTCCCAAATCTTGACTAATCATTACAGAGGGAATGGTAATTAATTTATCAATTCCATTACCTCCAGAACCCATTGAAAATGGTGCTCCGGGAACATTATTAATAATAATGGCAGCTTTTGCTCCCACTAATTGAGCATTGTAAACTTTATTTACAAAGAAACAATCTCCCCTATCAATCAAAGCAATTTTGTTTGATAAATTATTTACCAAGCTGCTGCAACATAAATTTGGAGTAATGGTATTGTCTAAACCTATTTCCAAATTTCCATTTACACCCGTTGAATTTAAAATTGGGCCAAAGGAACCAGTAGCAGATAAATACTGACCTTTTAAAGAATCAGGACTCATAATATTAAACACTTTATTTGACGAGCCAGCTTGCCAAATAAACATTTGCATTCTTGGATTATAACCATCTGGTGGAGTGCTAAAATTAGCATTGTTAGTTCCACTTCCATCTTGTGCGTCTGCAAATACATGGTCGTCATCACCACTTCCATTTAAATAATTTTTTTGTTGAAAATTTCCAGCATCTTCATCAAAACCATAATTATAAAAAACATCGTGAACTAAATTATTCCAATAAAATAAATTTGTAATTGCAGCGCTCACATATTTGGTTGGATAATCATTTGAGTTCAGTGGAAAATCAAACTCTAAATTTACACCACCATTTGGAGCAAAACCATTGAAACTATCTTGATCTAATGTATCTTCTTTGGCAAAAACATTATTACCGCGAGTAATAGTATATTCAGCACCTGCAACTCCATTTACATCGTGCCAACCATAAGGCGAAGCTTTTTCATTTGCGGGATTATTTACAATTATTCTATTTCCAAACGAGGGACTTTCATTTGGAATTGCGTATACATTATAACTACCCGATACAGTTTTTCCCAATGATTCATTTTCGGGGAATGTGAAGTAAAAATTATCTTTTTTTTTTACTTTTTTAATAATTTTTTTGGCGTCACATTCAGTTTTCCAATTGTTTTCATCTATAATTTTACCAGTATTTACATCCACTCTTTTGTTCCACCAATCACCTGTTTTATCATTATAAAATTCTACATTCCAAACTTTCATAAGCTGATTATCTTTCAATAAATAATACATTTTAGCTTTAGTTTCTTTGCTCGAAGCATGAACATCATTTACAATATATTCATTAGATAAGTTATTGCTTTTGGCCAAAGTAAATTTAACTTTTTTGCCTAATTGCGTAGCAACGGCAGAAACTGCTTTCGTGTAATTAATTTCATTTTTTGAGTTCATTAAAATACTAGATGCATTATTTACAAAACTGTTATTGAAGGTAATTACATTTCCATTTTTATCAAAATGCAAAGCTGAATTGGCATTGAAAATTTCAATTCCATTTATAGTTTGACGAATATAAATATGGGAAACGCCATTGCTTTTTGAAATATATTGTGAAGTAATTACATAGCCATTTAATTTCAAATCTATTCCTTTTGAAATTAGGGTTTCATCAATTTTTTCTTTGTTTATTTGTGCATTTGCAAAGCTTGAAAAAAGAAATATTATAATAATGATTGAAAGTCTTTTCATATAATTAATTATATATATTAAATGTGTTTTTGTAAATAAAATATTTATTCAGTTTTCGCTATTTTTTTTGTAAAATTTTTATCACCAACAATCACATTTACCAAATACATTCCTTTAGGTAAACAACTAATGTTTATTGGATTTGAAATATTAGATTTGGTTATTGTTAAATGCTTTTGTTCCTTACCTTGTAAGTCAAAAATAATAAGGTCAACATCATCATTCGTTTTAAAATCATTCATATCTAAATAAAATAAATCTATAGCTGGATTTGGGTATAAATTGATATGCGCTGCTAATTTAGTTTCATTCACACCAACTTTTGATGTATTGTCGAATATTACAAATTTCTTGTGTAATTCATGGTCAATTGTAACAGTACTAATTACTAATAATGGCTCCTTTTTAAATGCTTGATACCAGGCATATTCAATGGTTAAAGAATATGAATTTACCGGTGGATTAGAATCGCCAATATAAATTAATGATTTAGTTCGAAGTACATTTGGAACTGTTTTATTGGGAAGTTTTAAAGAACCCCATGCATCTGCAATAAAAGCATATTTGCCTGGCCCAACTAATGCGCCAGGATTGGTAACAGCCGACAAACTATCAGTAAATGATTGACCAAAATTTATTGGGAATTTATAATAATTTAAAGGTATAGCATTATAGTTTTGATCATATATATTTTTTTCTACAAAACCATAATAAATCGACTTGGACGTATTTGAATTATCCCAATACGAATAAACAGAACCAATTCCATCGGTTCTACATAATTTAGCATTTGGAAATTTAGCTGCATATGGTGTATTGGCGGGGTCTAAATATACTCTTTCAATAAATATATCTTGTTTGATAGAATTTGAAAAATCCCAAGAAACATTTGCTCCACTAACTCCAGGAGAAACTATTGTTGAATCTAACGACATCAAAATGGTATCGCCTTTAACAGGTAAAACGTTTGAGGTAATTGTTGGTTGAGCTTTCACTGCAATGGCTGCAACAAGCAAAATAAATAATGCAAATAAGTTTTTCATAATATATAATTTATTGAAACAAACATATACATTTTGATTTAACATTTTATATTTTAGTAATGTAAAATTAAAACTAATATTTACATTATTCAAACTTATTAATTTAAAACAGCTTGTTTAATTTTAATAACGTATTGTTGCTTTTTAAATTCTAAAAAATGACCATTACATTATTTATCATTATAGCTACCTGCGTTATTAGTTTTTTGTGTTTCAATAACGAAGACTCAAAAATGAAACTCATTTTTCATCCTTACACCATTAAAAGGTTTCCTAACCAATGGATGCGTTTTATAAGTGGTGGCTTTATTCATGCCGATTACATGCATTTGGGATTTAATATGTTTGCTTTGTACAGCTTTGGTAATATTTTGGAAACTCAGTTTTTTCCAATGGTTTTTGGTGATTTTTATAAAATGTCGTACATTTTATTTTATATCAGTGCCATTGCGGTAGCCGATATTTATACATTTTTTAAGCATCAAAACAATCAAAATTATTATTCCTTAGGGGCTTCTGGTGCAGTATCTGCAGTAATTTATGCCTGTATATTATTTGCACCAAACTTAAATATTATGGGAATGCCGGGTTGGCTTTATGGCTTTTTATATTTAGCTTTTTCGAGTTATGCTTCAAAGAAAAATATTGGAAACATAGCCCACGATGCTCATATTTGGGGAGCTATTTATGGTTTGTTACTTCCTTTAATTTTTAAACCAACTTTGTATATTGATTTTTTGAATAAAATTATTCACTAAAATACAAAACCAATCCTTATTACAATTGGATCACGGTAAAGACTAGATTTGGAATCATATAATAAATCGTATAAAGCCATAAAATAAACACCTGAACCTCCTGGCATGTAACCACCACCAACGTACATGCTATTGGTAAATTTTGAAATGTTTTTTCCTGTAGATTCTGAATAGGTATTAAAGTTCAAACCCATATATTCTGCATGTGCAAAAATATTTTCATTGATTAAAAACCTACAAAACAATCCTGACCCATAAGCATTAACACTAAGTTTGAAATTTGCTCCAGTAATATAATCTTTATATGTTTGAGAGCTATAAATATACAAAGGATCTAAACCAACTTGAAATTTTTCTGTTAATTTATATCCTACAATTGGTTGAATTAATAATATAGAATAGTCATTACCAAAACGAATATCAAAATTTCCACCATAAAACATTTTATCTTTCCAAGAATCATTTTTCCCATAGGTATCATCTGCCTTTTTTTGTTCATCTTGTTTTTGAGTATCTAATTCACGGGTTTTACGTTGTGCTAAAAGTCCGTTTGTAAGAACAAAAATCATTGTTATCGCTAAAAGTATTCTATTCATAATATGATGTTAATTATTTGCTTCAAATTTATTGCGTTTATTTTGGATATTCCAATCCTTAGTTCTTAATTTGACAACTATCAAACTAATTAAGTTGCAACATGACAAAAATACACAATTTTTCGGCAGGACCCGCTATTTTACCTAAATCGGCAATAGATGCAAGTATTGAAGCCTTAAAAAACTTTTCGGGCACAGGTTTATCGTTAATTGAAGTAAGCCATAGAAGTAAGGAATATGAAGCTGTAGTGGAGGAAGCTTGCCAATTGGTTAGAGATATTTTAAAATTAAGTGATGAGTATGCAGTTTTGTTTTTACAAGGTGGCGCTTCTACACAATTTGATATGATTCCAATGAATTTATTAGACGAAGGTGAAACAGCAGCTTATGTTAACACTGGAGTTTGGGCTAGCCGCGCTATTAAAGAAGCAAAAATGTTTGGAAACGTAAATGTTTTGGCAAGCAGCGAGGAAAAAAACTTCAATTATATTCCTAAAAATTATACCATTCCTACTGATGTGAAATATTTTCATTGCACCAGCAATAATACCATTTACGGAACTGAAATGTTTGAATTTCCAAAAACTGATGTTCCATTAATTTGCGATATGAGTTCCGATATTTTCAGTCGCCCGTTTGACGCCAGTCAATTTGATATGATTTATGCTGGAGCACAAAAAAACATGGGTCCTGCGGGAACTACTTTGGTAATTATAAAAAAGGATTTAGTTGGAAAAGCAAAACGCAAAGTTCCTACCATGCTCGATTACAAACCACATGTAGAAAACGGAAGTATGTATAATACGCCAAGTGTGTTTGCCATATTTGTATGCATGCATACTTTACGTTGGATCAATGAAATGGGTTTAGAAGCCATGGAAATACGTAACAAATCTAAAGCTGATTTGTTATATGCTGAAATTGACAGAAACCCATTATTTGAAGGAACTGTAGTAAAAGAAGACAGAAGCCGCATGAATGTAAATTTTGTTACTACCAATAAAGAACACGAAGGAGAATTTTTAAAACTTTGCGATAGCAAGCAATTAAGTGGTTTGAAAGGTCATCGCTCTGTGGGTGGTTTGCGTGCTAGTTTATACAACGCATTACCCATTGAAAGTGTTCAAGTTTTAATAGATACGATGAAGGAATTTGAAGCAAGTAAAATGTAATTTTGAATGTTGAATATTGGATGTTGAATTATAAATTGATTTCAAATTCAATTTTGTAATCTTTCAATCTTGTAATCTTTAATAAAAAGAAAAAAATGATAAAAATATTAGCAAATGATGGCATTGATGCCAATGGAAAAAAAATTTTAGAAGAAGCGGGATTTACAGTAATCACTGATAAAATTGCGCAAGAAAATTTAATGACTGAGTTAAATAATTTCGATGCTATTTTAGTGCGGAGTGCAACTAAAGTTCGCAAAGAATTAATTGATGCTTGTCCGAATTTAAAGTTAGTTGGGCGTGGCGGTGTTGGTATGGATAATATTGACATTGAATATGCAAAAAACAAAGGCATAAAAGTAGTAAATACTCCAGCATCTTCATCAGTAAGTGTGGCTGAGTTAGTTTTTGCCCATATATTTTCAGCTGCACGATTGATTCAAATTACCAATAGAGTAATGCCTAATGAAGGCAATACAAAATTCAATGACTTGAAAAAAGTAGCTTCTAATGGTATTGAATTGCAAGGCAAAACAATGGGAATTTTTGGCTTTGGACGCATTGGACAAGAAGTAGCAAAAATGGCTATTGGTCTTGGTATGCAAGTATTGGCTTTTGATCCTTATGTAGAAAAAGTAGATTTAAGTTTGAATTTACCAGCATTGGGTTTAAATTCTCGCATAAAAGTTACCATTAACACCGTTAGCGATGAAAGCGTTTTGACACATGCTGATTTCATCACTTTCCATTTACCATTTAACGAAGGCGATAAAGCCATTGTTGATGCGGAGAAAATGGCAAAAATGAAACGTGGTGTTGGTTTGGTAAATTGCTCAAGAGGTGGAGTAATAAGCGAAGTTGATTTATTAGCAGCTTTAAATTCTGGCCAAGTTGGCTTTGCAGGTTTAGATGTTTTTGAAAAAGAACCACCTGTAAATATGGATATTTTAAAACACGATAATGTAAGCTTAAGTCCACATATTGGAGGTAGTACCAAAGAAGCTCAAAACCGAATTGGCATTGAATTAGCTGAAAAGGTAATTGAGTTTTTTAAGAACTAAACATATTTTGGATTCGTCATTGCGAGGTACGAAGCAATCTTTCTGTTCAGTTTTATAAGATTACTTTTAACGCTTTGGCGAGTTCGCAATAACGTATCAACAAAAAAGCGGACTAAATTTAGTCTGCTTTTTTTATGAATAACTCAGCAATTATCTTTGCTAATTCTTCTAAATAATTTTTATCTATTTCATCAAAATGAGCGAGATATTCGCTGTCAACATCTAAGACTGCAACTACTTCATTATTTAAAATTATTGGAATTACAATTTCTGAGAGACTAGCGCTACTACAAGCAATATGCCCAGGGAATTCATTTACATTTTCAACTATAATTGTCGCTGCTTGTTGCCAACTTGCTCCGCAAACTCCTTTTCCTAATTGAATGGTGGTACAGGCAACTGGGCCTTGAAACGGACCTAAAATTAATTGGTTATTTTTAACCAAATAAAAGCCAACCCACCAAAAGTTAAACACTGTTTTTAAAGCAGCTGAACAATTAGCAAGGTTGGCTATCAAATCATCAGAAGGTAGAAGCAAA
>CAMCQX010000064.1 GCA_945876985.1 Chitinophaga pinensis | reverse complement strand
CCCTTAGGTAATAAACCATCTTTAGCCATGCCCAAAAATATACGAGTTTGACCTAACATCATTACTAACATTACAGAAGTTAAACCTGCAGTTGCTGCAATTGTTATGATAAACACGGCCCAAGTTAAACCGTTTTCGCTAAATGCAGATGCTACAGGTGCAGCTTTATCTAATACATCGTAACGAACCATTCCTGTTAAAACCAATGATACTAAAATATATAAAACTGTACAAATAACCAATGATGCAATGATTGCAAAAGGCACATCTTTTTTAGGATTGATTGCTTCACCAGCCTGAGTTGAAACTGCATCGAAACCGATGTAAGCAAAAAACACAATAGTTGCTGCGGTAACTACACCTTCCCAACCAAAACTTGTACTTACAACTCCATCAGTTATTGTTTCAACCGAAGCTGGAATAAATGGTTGCCAATTTTCTACATTGATATAAAATGCCCCAACAATAATTACAAATAGAACAACCGCAATTTTAATAATTACAATAATATTATTTGTACTTGCAGCTTCTTTAATACCTTTTATTAAAATACTAGTAACAAACCAAGTAATTACAAATGCTGGTAAGTTAAAAGCAAAAGAAGGAATATCGATTCCTAATGCAGCTGCTTTTGTAGCTGCTGTAACTGGATCATTACATAACCAAATTGGAATATCGAGGTGAAACAAATGTAATAGTTTTACAAAATAACCACTCCAAGCTACAGCAACTGTGGTTGCTCCCATCATGTATTCCAATATTAAATTCCAACCAATGAACCAAGCAAATAATTCACCAACTGTTCCGTAAGCATAGCTGTAAGCACTGCCTTCTACTGGTAAAACTGAAGCAAATTCGGCATAACAGAGCGAAGCAAATAAACAGCCAACGCCAGCAATTACAAATGAAATCGCAAGTGCTGGACCCGCGTAATCGTGAGCGGCTATTCCTGTTAAGGTAAAAATTCCTCCACCAATAATGGCACCTATTCCTAACGATGTTAATCCCCAACGGGTAAGCACGCGGTTTAATCCGCCTTTTTTCATTTCAGCCTCAAAGGCACTAATTGGTTTTTTTCGCCAAACACTCATATATTTTTATCAATTTTTTGAATGGCAATATAATAAGTTAAGCAAATTATACAAGTACGAATTTTTATAGTTGACAGTTGTTGGTTGATAGTTGTCAGGAAACATTCTATAAAAATTCTATCAGTTGTTAGTTGATAGGAAATTATCTCTTATAAACTCTATCAACTGACAACTGACAACAGACAACTAATTTATTGTTCCCACTGCTTTACGCGCATTACTTTAACAAAACGTTTTCGGTAATAATCACTTAACATCCAATCTTCTCTTACTCCATCGTTTACTGAGGAATGAATAAATTTTACGGGCATACCTCTTTCAGAAATAACTATTCCTACATGTCCAACTCTATGTCCTCTTCGGCTTCTTCCTTTAAAAAAAATCAAATCACCTTTTTGAATGTTTTTACTGTTCACTTCTATTCCTATTAGTGATTGACCAGCACTGGTATGAGGCAAACGAATGCCAAATTTTGCAAAAACTGTCATGGTAAAACCACTGCAGTCATATCCTCTATTGGAAGTTCCACCTCTTTTGTAATTTAAACCCAAATACTTTTTCCCATAAATAATCATAGAATCAGCTTTAAAAACTTTAGGTTTTAAACTCGAAAATGTAACTATTTGATTGATTGAGTCGTTTGAAGCGACAATTATGCTGTCACTATTTTTGGGAATTCGTAACTGAGAATAGGAATTTAAACACCAAGTATTCAACACTATAAATAATAAATATGACAATATTGAAGTCTTTTTTTTGCTCATTGGTATTTTACGAAAATAAGTTTTCTATTTTAAATCAAAAAACATACTTTCGCAGACTAGTAAAAATGAAGTATTTAAGTTTATCAATTATCATTTTAAGTTTAGTATTTGGAGGCTGCAGAAGTAAGTTCCAAAAGGCTTTAAAAAGCACTGACTCCAAGAAGAAATTGGAAGTAGCTGAATATTTCTTTATGAAAAAAGATTTTTATAGAGCTCAAACTCTTTTTGATCAACTAGAAAACGAAATTTCAAATACACCTTTGGCCGAAAAAATTTTATATTATCAAGCTCAATGTGATTATGGTTTAAAAATGTATTCGTTAGCCGGTTACAGGTATAAAATATATTACGAAACTTATCCAACAAGTGTAAATGCGGAAGAGGCTTTATATTTAAATGGATATTGTATTTTTTTAGAATCGCAAGATTCGGAATTAGACCAAATAGATACTTATAAAGCGATTGAAACTTTTAAAATATTTGTAAATGTTTATCCTGAAAGTAAATATTTAAATGATTGCAACAAATATTTAGATAAATTGCGAGCTAAACTTTCACAAAAAGCTTATAACAATGCAAAATTATATTACAATATTGGTTCTTATAAAAGTGCAATTGTTTCTCTTAGAAATTTAGTGAACGATTTTCCGGAAATAGCACAAAGAGAAGAAATAGATTTTTTGATTTTAAAATCAAACTATTTATTAGCTGAAAATAGCATTCCAGAAAAACAAATTCAACGTTACCAAGAAACAATAAGTGCATTCAATGATTTTACTGAATTATACACCGAAAACAGTAAATTTATGAGTAATGCAAAAGACATTAAACAAAAAGCAGTTACCGAATTAAATAAAATAAACAAATAAATATAAATGGCAAACTTAAATCACAATTACCAAAACGTACCTACTACCACTGTAACTCGCGACTTACGTAAATTAGAAGCTGAAACAGGAAACTTGTACGAAACAATTGCAATTATTGCTAAAAGAGCAAACCAAATATCAGCTCAAATGAAAGAAGAGTTACATAGCAAATTAAACGAATTTGATAATGATAACGATACTTTAGAAGAGATTTTTGAAAACCGTGAACAAATAGAAATTTCTAATTTTTACGAGAAATTACCTAAGTCGACTTTGATAGCAACTGAAGAGTTTATGAATGGTAAAATTTATTACAATAATCCAGCTAAAACTGGAGATGGAAAACAATTCTAGTTTTTCAAACACTACTTTTTAAAACAAGAGTAAATTGAAAAACAAAAAAATTATTATCGCCATTAGTGCCAGCATAGCCGCCTATAAAGCGGCTTTTTTGGTTAGGTTACTAGTTAAAGCTGGTGCCAATGTAAAAGTAATAATTACTCCTGCAGCCAAAGAATTTGTTACGCCTTTAACTTTAAGTACGCTTAGCAAAAATCCTGTATTTAGCGATTTTGTTTTAAACAAAAACGGTGAGTGGACAAACCATGTGGATCTTGGACTTTGGGCCGATTTAATGGTTATTGCGCCAGCAAGCGCAAATACAATTGCTAAAATGGCAAATGGAATTTGTGACAACTTATTAATTGCAACATATCTTTCTGCCAAATGTCCTGTCATGTTTGCGCCAGCAATGGATTTAGACATGTTTATACATCCAACTACTGTTCAAAATTGCGCTAAACTTCAATCGTTTGGAAACATCATGATTGACGCAAAAGAAGGCGAATTAGCCAGTGGATTAAATGGAAAAGGAAGAATGGCTGAACCTGAAGAAATATTTTCAGTTATTGAAAAGCATCTTATTTCTGAACAAGATTTATTAGGTAAAAAAGCTTTAGTAACCGCAGGACCAACATACGAAAACATAGATCCAGTTCGTTTTATTGGAAATTATTCGAGTGGGAAAATGGGATTTGCTTTAGCAGAAGAATTAGCAAACAGAGGCGCATTGGTTACACTAATAGCCGGACCAGTTGAAATCATTCACCATCATAAAAATATTACAAGAATAAACGTTCATTCAGCTACGCAAATGTTTGAAGCAGTCAATGAAAACTTTAGTACTACAAATATTGCTATCATGTGTGCTGCCGTTGCCGACTATTCGCCAATTACAGTTGCTGATGAGAAAATAAAAAAACAAAATGAAGATGGTTTAACCATTGAATTGAAAAAGACCAAAGACATTTTAAAACATATTGGTTCTATAAAAACTAACAAACAAATAGTGGTTGGATTTGCACTCGAAACCAATCATGAAGAAGAAAATGCTTTGATAAAATTAAAAGAAAAAAATGCTGATTTTATTGTGTTAAATTCTTTACAAACACCAGGTGCTGGCTTTAAACACAACACCAATCAAATTACTATTTTAAAAAATAGTGGGGAGAAAATAGCCTTTAATTTAAAATCGAAAAACGATGTTGCTATAGACATTGTGAATGAAATAGTGAAAATAACAAATACCATTGATGCGTAAAATATTTTTTGTTTTAGGACTACTTACCAGTATTTTGGTTAATGCTCAGCCTGATTTTAACATACAAGTTAGGGTAACTGACAATCAAATTGAGATAACTGATAGATCAATTTTTAGAAGATTAGAAAATGATATCAAAACATTTATTTCTATTCAAAAATGGAGTCTTGATAAAGTTTTACCCGCTGAACTTTTTGATTTAACCATTGAAATCATTCCTTCTGCTTATAATCAAACTACGGGCGAAATTACTGCGGTGGCAATGATTCAATGTAGAAGACCAGTTTTTGGAACAAATTACAATACCATTTTACTCAACTTTAGAGACGAAAATTTTAATTTTACTTACCTCGACCAACAACGTTTTGATTATATTGACGGACAATATGGAACTGAAATTACTGGACTTTTAGCATTTTACTGTAACTATTGTTTGGGTTTAGATTATGATAGTTTTGGACAAGAAAGTGGAACTCCTTATTTTAATAAAGCAGCACAAATATTGTCGTTGGCACAGGCTAAAAGTGGTGGTGCAGGATGGACGGCTTTTGGAAGGAATTTAAGAACTAGGTATAACTTAATTGATAATATTTTAAACGAACGTTTTAAAACAATTAGACTTGCTTATTATTTATACCACAGAAAAGGGATGGATGTTTTTCAGAAGAAACCTTTAGAGGCCCGTAAGCAAATTTTTAAAGCCATAGAGGAAGTGAAGAAAGTATATGCTATTGCTCCTAACACCGTTATGTTGTTAATGTTTTTTGATTCAAAACGTGATGAAATTATTAATATTTATAAAGGTGCTACCGCAATAGAAAAACCTAAAATAGTGGAAATATTATCTGAAATAGATATAACCAACGCTACCAAATACGAGGCTATTTTACAAGAAAAATAGCCTTGTTTTTTATTGATTCAAAAAAGAGTTTATTGCTTTTTGTTTAACTACTTTATATAAATAATTATTTACTTCTTATCGCATCTACTGGATTTAACCTAGAAGCACTTAATGCTGGTAAAAATCCTGAAATTACACCAATACAAATACTGGTAAATACACCTATAAAAATGTTTTTTAAACTTAGGTAAAACACAAAATCAAAAATACTTCCAAGAACCAATACAATACTCCAAACTAAAATTAAACCTAATACGCAGCCTAACAAACAAAGTATAATTGCTTCAATTAGAAATTCAATTAATATAAAATAATTTTTTGCCCCTAAACTCTTTTGGATACCAATTTCATTGGTTCTTTCCTTCACACTCACAAACATAATATTTGCTATTCCAAAACCACCAACTAGCATGGCAAATAATCCAATTATCCAGCCGGCAATATTTACAATTGAAAAAGTTTGATCGAGTTGTTGGGTAATTAAAGTGGTTTTATTCAATGCGAAATTTTCTTCTTGTCCGGGTTTCAACTTTCGTTTGTTTCGCATAATTCCATTTAGCTCTTGTTCCAAAGCTGCCACTCCCCCATTACTGGCTTTTACATGAATTCTGCTATTGGCATCATCGCTATTAATTCTAACAAATTTAGCAGCTGCATTTACCGGAATAATGGTTAAATTATCTTGACTATTTCCTATTAAACTTTCACCTTCTTTGGCAAAAACGCCAATAACATTGAATTTTATTCCAGAAACTTTAATGCTTTTATTAATTGGACTCACACTTGGAAATAATGTTTGGGATAAATTATAGCCAATGATACAAACCAATGTTCCATTTACAGATTCATTTTCGGTAAAATACCTACCTTCTATTAAATTAAAATTTCTTACTTGATCATAATCGTGAGTTACTCCTTGAATATCTATTCCACTTGCACTGTTGGAGCCACTTTTCAATGTTTTTCCACTAATAGAAATGGTTAACATTTGACCTTGGGATAATGCAGATTTTTGTTCAATATTTTTCATTTCATCAATCGAAGCATTTGGCCTATTCATGTATTTCCACCACTTGTATCCCGGTCCAAAAGTCCAAGGCCATTTTTCAACAAAAACAACATTATTCCCTAAGCTTTCTACACTTTGGTGTAAGCTAGTTTCAAAACTTTCAACCACAGCTAAAACCGCAATAATGCAAAAAATTCCAATGGTAATTCCCAAGGTTGAAAGTAAAGTACGTACTTTATTCAAATACATGGTATAAAATGCCGATCGAGCACTTTCTTTGATTTGGGTTAATATTATTTGAAAACTTTTCATTTTAAATTGATTTCAAAAATGAACTATATAAATTCAATTACAAAGTTATTTTGATAAAAGGTTTGGCAAGAGTTCGAAATGCGAAATGACAAAAATGCGAAGTAAGTGAAGAGAGAAGTTGAATTAGTGAGAAATGGGCAATGGGCAAAATGAATTTTTATAGAAACAAAAAGCTAATCAACAATTAAACAATTAAACAATTAAATAATCAACCAATCACCAAATCAACCAATCACCTACTCCACCTTCAAAACTAAAAACGCTACCCTCCTATTGGCGGCTTTGCCTTCTTCAGTTTCATTGGTGGATATGGGCACACCTTCGCCATATCCTTGATAAGTTAGTCGCTTAGGATTGATGCCTTTTTGAATCAAATACTTCACACATGCCTTTGCTCTATTTTTAGATAATATAATGTTATAGGCCTCCGAATTTTGATTGTCGGTATGTCCCATAATTTTAACACACATTTTTGGATATTCGTGCAATACTTGCAATAAATTATTCAACTCTACATAAGATTGCGGTAGCAAAATATATTTGTCTAAATCAAAATTGATATTTCGTAAAGCATATGTTTTTCCAACTTCAAATTTGGGTTTATAATTATACATGGTATCTCTACAATCGCAAGAATTATCGTTGCGCACTTCGGCCAAACACAAATCATCGTAATATAAACGCACATGAAAATAATAGGGATTTAAATAAATTCCATTCACTGAATCTAATTCGTTATTGGTTTTCATTTGAACATCAGAAAACGCGGCTTGCATTTCTTTCCTATTGTTATCAATAAAATTAAACATTAATTGTTTCTGCTTTTTAATGTCTTTTTTACTGGTTGCCTGTTCAGGCAATTCAATTTTCAATTGACTAAAACTATCTCTAATTTGGTTATATTTTATTTCTCTTTCCTTTATCAATCTTTCTTTTATACTAATCAAACTATCATATAAACTATAGGTAAAATCATCGTGAAATCTTCCTAAATAAAAGTAATCGCCACTTGTATTTGCTGTAAAAGTAATGGAATGATATTGCCAAAATGGACGAACTCTTTCAGGGTTTGAATCAATTTCAAATATGGCCAAGGGAACAGCTTTTATTCTAATTCTAACTGGAGT
>CAMCQX010000063.1 GCA_945876985.1 Chitinophaga pinensis | reverse complement strand
AACTTACAAACACCAAATCAATACGTTATTTAATCCTTTGGCAATAATCAACGCAACCGACAATTACGATAAATCATTGAGCATTTTGTTTAGTAGCGGTGTAAATCCAAATATTAACGGAAAGTACTTTGTAGTTTATAACGTTTCTGATTCTTCTGGAAATGCAGCAACAACATTAACAATACCTGTTGAAGTTTCAGATTTTATTAAACCTACCATTACACTTATTGGTAACTTAACTACAGAAGTAGAGGTGTTCTCTAGCTTTAGCATTCCTGGCGTAACAGCTACAGACAACTATTGTGCTAGTAATACATTGGTAATTGTTAGAACTCCAAATACATTAAGAAATGATACATTAGGAATATTCCCTGTGAAGTTTGTAGTAACAGATTGTGTTGGAAATTCAGACAGTGTTGTTCGCTTTATAAAAATATCGAAACGCAGTTTGCCAGTTATTACTTTATTAGGAGCAAATCCAATGAATTTACCTCGCTTTAAAGAGTTTCAAGAGCCAGGATTCATTGTACAAGATAATTATTATATAAATTTAAAAGCACAAGTTATTTCTGATATTTCAAATTTACGAAATGATGTACCAGGAATATATTCTGTTACTTATGTGGTAACTGACCCATCAGGAAATCGTTCGGCTGTAGTTACAAGAAAAGTAAATGTTACCAACACAACTGAAGGCGTAACGGAAAACTTATTCGAAAACTATTTCAGCATGTATCCTTCGCCTAGCAAAGGTTTATTAAATATTGACATGAAAAATGAAATTGAGTTTACCTCAATGGATATTTATAATATTACTGGGCAATTAGTGGCTAAGTTTGAAAACCAATTACAATCTAAAAATGTATTTGACTTATCGAACCAAAGCAATGGCCTGTATTTTGTAAGAATTAACACAGCTAAAGGTGTATTCAGTAAATCATTTGTGATTAGTAAATAAATCAAAACAGTTCAGTCAAAGTTTCAACTTTGACTGAACTACATAAACATAAAAAAGCCGACTCAATAAATTTGAGTCGGCTTTTTTATTTAATAACTATATGGAATAAAAAAATAAACTAAACAGTTTTTTCTTCATCAACAACTATTATTGGATGAACTTCTTCAGCTACAACAACAGGTTTTACTTTTTCAACTACATCAATTTTTACTTTAACGGCATTAGCACCTTTGTGAGTCATTTCAACTTCAAATGATACTTTATCGCCTTCTTTAACTTGATCTACTAAGCCATTTATGTGAACAAAAACACTGTCTTGACTTTTCAAATCTTTTATAAAACCATAGCCTTTTGATTCGTTAAAGAAGGTAATAACACCTTTACGAATTAAATCAGCTGGTTCTTGCGCTGCTTGTTTCACAACACCAATAACCATGTCTTCAGCTATAGCAACTCTGCGTTTTTTAGGATCAGGAGGAGTGTTGGTAATATTACCATTTTCGTCAACATAAGCCATCATGTCTTCTAAACTTTGGCCTTTTACAGCACTGGCTTTACGTTCCTCTCTCTTTTCTTCTTTTTCTTTTCTCTTCTTAAGTTTAAGCTTTTCTTTTTCTTTTTTACTGAATGTTTCTTGCGATTTAGCCATTATTTATTGTTTATTGTTTAAAGCCAAAATTGTTTTACAATAGCAAGGCTTAAAATAAACACTTTTTAACTTTGTAAAAAAATATAGGTCGCCAAATGTATGCTTTAAAAATGTTTTTATATGCAAATCAGACAAATATTTTATTTTTTGAGGTTTTTTCTTCTGTTTTCAAAATTTATATGACTCTATTGCAAAGCAATTTTTAAAATTTATCTCGAAATATACTTCCTAATATTCATAAAAACCTTTTCCAGATTTTCGACCATATAATCCAGCATCTACTTTTTGTTGTTGAATGCGGTTGGGCCTGAATTTAGCCTCTTGGTTAAATAAATGATACATAGAAGTAGTAACCGACAAATTGGTGTCTACCCCAATTAAATCCATTAACTTAAATGGTCCCATTTTAAATCCTGAACTTTCTAATAAAGCGTCAATATCTTCAAATGTGGCAACTTGTTCTTCCAATATTTTCAAAGCTTCTACATAATAATGCCTAGCCACTCGGTTAACTATAAAACCTGGCGCATCGGCAGCCATTACGCAGGTTTTGCCCATGCTTTCTATGAATGCTTTGCAATGCAATGCCACTTGTTTATTGCTTTGTGCACCAATAATTATTTCGACCAATTTCATAATAGGAGCAGGGTTAAAAAAATGAATGCCAATAACCCTTTCTGGATGAGGAATTTTTGCTGCTATTTGTGTAATAGGAATAGAGGAAGTATTGCTTGCCAAAATACAATCAGGTGCATTAATTGCTGCTACTTTGTTAAAAAAATCGTGTTTAATATCTAAGCGTTCAATCACGGCTTCAATAATTAAATCGGCAATTACATCGTTAATATTAGTTGTAAAATGTAACAGTGATAAAGTAGTTTCTTTCTTTTCGGCTGTTAGTTTTCCTTTATCTACCAAAAACTGTAAACCTTTATCAATACTGGTTTTTGCTTTGTCTAAAACCGATTGATTGATATCGAACAAAATGGTTTTAAAGCCAGCATTGGCGGTAACTTGCGCTATTCCTGCACCCATGGTTCCAGCGCCAGCTATGGCAATTGTTTTTATATCTTTCATCAATTTGTTTTTCTAAAAATTTACTAAATTATCTAAGTCAGTTTTAAAGCGTTCTTTCGGTAAAAAGTTTTGCTCTAAATCTAAGTTAAATGGAACTGGACTATCCAAACTTGCTGTTCTTATAACAGGAGCATCTAAGTATTGGAAACAATGTTGCGCAATATGCGCAGCTATTTCCGCACCAACTCCACCTGTTAAAGTATCTTCGTGTAACACAATTGCTTTTCCTGTTTTCTTTACACTTGCCTCCACTGCATTTTTATCCCAAGGTAAAAGCGTTCTTAAATCTATAATATCGGCATCAATATTCTTTTCAGCACAATGTTTTAAAGCCCAATGAACGCCAGCACCATAAGTAATGATCGACACATCATTTCCAGCTTTTGCTATGCGAGCAGGACCAATTTCCAACATGTAATAATCGTCAAAAACATCTTCCTCTAATTCCACATTTCTATATAAGTTTTTATGTTCAAAATACAACACCGGATTTGGATCATTGATGGCTGCTGTTAGCAATCCTTTTGCATCGCTTGGCGTACTTGGATAAACAATTTTTAAACCTGGAACATGAAAAAACCAAGCTTCATTACTTTGTGAATGAAAAGGGCCAGCGCCCATTCCAGCGCCAGTTGGCATGCGAACTACCACATCGGCTTGTTGGCCCCAACGGTAAAACGATTTAGCTAAATTATTGACTATTTGATTGAAACCAACACTTACAAAATCGGCAAATTGCATTTCTACCATTGCCTTCATTTTCTTAATCGATAAACCGTAACCAGCGCCCAAAATGGCGCTTTCACATAAAGGAGTATTTCTTACCCTTCCTTTTCCAAATTGTTCTAAAAAGCCTTGCGTAATTTTAAAAACTCCACCATATTCAGCAATATCTTGGCCCATTAACACCAGGTTATCATGCTTTTCCATGCTTTGACGAAGTCCATCACTGATGGCATCCACTAAGCGTTTTTTGGAAGTTTTATTAGTAGCAGGAGGTGTAATTACATGTTGCATGTTTCCATAAGAAACACTTGCAGGCAAATGAATAGTTTGATAAATATCGGCTAATTCAGTTTCAGTATTTGCTATTACATCTGGTTCTTCTAAAACTTCTTCCACGCCTAAATCAATTTCGGTTTTAATAGCTGCTCGAAACTCATTGATCATGTCATAAGTTAACACTTGTTGTTCTAACAAATAACGTTCGTAGTTAACAACAGGATCTTTTTTACCCCAAATTTCAAATAATTCTTGAGGAACATATTTTACACCCGAAGCCTCTTCATGTCCACGCATTCTGAAGGTAATGCATTCTAATAAAACCGGACGAGGATTATTTCTTATTGACTCTGCCAAACCTTTGATCGTATCATATACTTCTAAAATATTGTTTCCATCTATTCTGTATGCTTCTAAACCATAACCAACGCCTTTATCTACAAAACTTTTAAATTTAAACTGCTCGTTACTTGGCGTTGAAAGACCGTAACCATTATTTTCTATTAAAAAAATAACTGGCAATTGCCAAACGGCAGCAGTATTAATGGCTTCGTGAAAATCGCCTTCACTTGCGCCACCATCGCCACTAAAAACCACGGTAACTTTTTTTTCGTTTTGTAATTTATTAGCTAGCGCAATTCCATCGGCCACACCAAGCATGGCACCCAATTGCGAAATCATTCCAATAATGTGATACTCGTTTGTTCCAAAATGAAATGAGCGTTCGCGGCCTTTGGTAAAACCGTTTGGCTTACCTTGCCACTGACTAAAAAGTTTGTTAAAAGGAATATTTCTTCCTGTAAAAACCCCTAGATTACGGTGTAACGGTAAAATATATTCATCGTTATGAAGTGCTTTCACACAACCTACGCTGATGGCTTCTTGTCCAATTCCACTGAACCATTTGCTTACTTTTCCCTGACGAAGAAGAATTAACATTTTCTCTTCTATCATTCTAGGTTTTAAAATGGTTTTATATAAATCAATTAGCAGCTCATTGCTGTAATTTTTTCTGTTAAATTGTAACATATAATTTTGTTTACTAAAAAGTGCTTGCGAAAATAGTAATAATGTTTTTATTTGATGCACTAAAGTTTATTAGTTTTAAATAAGTTAAAATACATTGAGTCAATCCTACAATTCCATTATCATAACTGGTCCAACTGCAAGTGGCAAAACAGCTTTGGCCGCACAATTGGCTTATGCCTTAAATGGAGAAATAATTAGTGCTGATTCAAGACAAGTTTATAAAAAACTGAACATTGGAACGGGCAAAGATTTAGCAGAATACAATGTAAACAATACGCCTATCAACTACCATTTAATTGATGTAGCCGAGGCAGGAACCCATTTTCATTTGTATGATTTTATTACCCATTTTTATGGTGCTTTTCAAGCAATAGAGAAACTAGGAAAACTTCCAATTATTTGTGGCGGAACGGGTTTGTATTTAGATGCCCTCATCAAAAAACATGAGTTAGCAGCCATTCCCAATAATTTTGAATTGCGATTGCAATTGGAAACATTGAATTTAGAACAATTAATTGCAAAGCTTTTAAGCTATGCAACCAAACCTGAAAATGCAGATTTAACTACTAAAAAACGTTTGGTAAGAGCCATTGAAATTGCTGAATATTTAAGTAATAACAACCCACCCAAAACAAATTTTATTAATTTAAAACCCATTATTTTTGCTTTAGATTTACCAAAAGAGGAACGTAGAAATAAAATCTCTATGCGGTTAAAGCACAGATTGGAAAACGGAATGATTGACGAAGTTAATGATTTAATAAACGAAGGAATTAGCCACGAACGATTGCAGTTTTTAGGATTAGAATACCAATATATTTCAAAATATTTGTTAAACGAAATGAGTTATGATGCAATGTTTTTAAAATTAGAAACTGCTATTCATCAATATGCCAAAAGGCAAATGACTTGGTTTAGAAAAATGGAACGCGAAGGCAATAAAATTCTTTGGCTAGACGCCACCAAATCAATTCAGGAAAATTTAGTTGTTATCAAATCATTGATTTTATAAATAGGAACCATTTCAGTTAATTACTCAATCATCACGCTATTTTCTGATTTTATTTTTTATTTTTTATATAATAGAATGTATAATTTCGCAAAGAAATAAAACAGCGCCTAAAAGATATGATTACAGTTGATTCAATTAATTTTACAGGGAAAAAAGCACTTGTTCGTGTTGATTTCAATGTGCCATTAGATAAGCAAACACTTGCCGTTACCGATGATGCACGTATTCGCGCAACGGTGCCAACCATTAAAAAAATATTGTCCGATGGTGGTGCTTGTATTTTAATCAGTCACTTGGGTCGTCCACTAAAAAAATTAAAAGAAGACGGATCTGTTGATTTTGAAAAGCATTCATTAAAACATGCTTTGGCTACTGCTTCAGAATTATTTGGAGTAAATGTTCAATTTGCAAACGATTGTATTGGCCAAGAAGCCATTGATAAAGCAGCTAATTTAAAACCTGGCGAAATTTTATTATTAGAAAATTTACGTTTTTATAAAGAAGAAGAAAAAGGTGATATTGGTTTTGCTGAAAAATTGAGTGAATTAGGTGATGTTTATGTGAACGATGCTTTTGGAACCGCGCACCGTGCGCACGCAAGTACTGCTATTATTGCACAGTTTTTTCCTAACCATAAATGCTTTGGTTATGTAATGGCAAATGAAGTTGCCAATGCCGAAAAAGTAATGAAAAATGCAGCGCGTCCTTTCACTGCTATTACCGGTGGTGCCAAGGTTTCCGATAAATTATTAATCATAGAAAACTTAATTAATACAGTTGACAATATTATTATTGGCGGTGGAATGGCTTATACCTTTTTAAAAGCTCAAGGTTATGAAATTGGGTCTTCGCTGTGCGAAGATGATAGATTGGATTTATGTTTAGATTTATTGAAAAAAGCAGATGCAAAAGGAGTAAAATTATTATTACCAATTGATTCAATAGTTGCCGATAAATTTAGCAACGAAGCCAATATTAAAAATTGCAGCAATCACCACATTGAAGCAGGTTGGATGGGATTAGATATTGGAACAGAAGCAAGCAAAACTTTTGCTGATGTGGTTAAAAATTCCAAAACAATTTTATGGAACGGACCAATGGGAGTTTTTGAAATGAGTAATTTTGAAAATGGAACCAAATCTGTTGCTATTGCAGTAGTAGAAGCAACCCAAAACGGTGCATTTAGTTTAATTGGTGGTGGCGATAGTGCAGCCGCTGTAGCTAAGTTTGGCTTTAACGACCAAGTTAGTTATGTTAGCACTGGCGGTGGTGCTTTATTAGAATATTTTGAAGGAAAAGAATTACCAGGAATTGCTGCTATTAATAATTAGCAATTTTGGATTTTGAATGCTGAATTTTGAATAAAAAAAATAAAAATAAGTCAACAAATGAGTTTTAGAATAGAACACGATACCATGGGCGAGGTGCAAGTACCTGCCGAAAAATATTGGGGCGCACAAACTGAACGCAGTCGCAATAATTTTAAAATAGGACCTGAAGCAAGTATGCCAAAGGAAATTATTCATGCTTTTGCTTACCTTAAAAAAGCTGCGGCTCATGCCAATACCGATTTAGGTGTTTTGCCTGCCGAAAAGCGTGATTTGATAAGCAAAGTTTGTGATGAAATATTAACAGGAATGCACGATGCAGAGTTTCCTTTAGTAATTTGGCAAACTGGTAGTGGAACGCAAAGTAACATGAACGCAAACGAGGTAATTGCTAATCGCGCGCATGTAGTAAATGGTGGAAATTTGTTAGATGAAAATAAAGTGTTACATCCGAACGATGATGTAAACAAATCGCAGTCAAGTAATGATACTTTTCCTACTGCCATGCACATTGCTTCATATAAGCAAACAGTAGAAATTACTTTGCCTGGTTTAACTTTGCTTCGCAATACTTTAGATGCAAAAGCAAAAGAATTTAAAACCATTGTGAAAACAGGTAGAACCC
>CAMCQX010000062.1 GCA_945876985.1 Chitinophaga pinensis | reverse complement strand
GTTTATTTTCAAACATTTTTATATCATTAACTTCAAAAACTTTATTTACATTATCACTTCTTTCTAACCTTGATTTTTTGGTTTGAGTTTCGGTAAATTTATTTCTAGTAATAAAAACACTTAGGTTTTCAATGGCTAAAGAATCTGCTAAACCTGCAGCTAATTTTTCACTTTGATTATAGCCACGCAAACGCAATTTATTTTTGTGCAAAGGAATGGCAACCACTGCATCAATATTATTTACTTTTAAAAAATTTTTTAAAAAAGTACCATAATATCTACCTAAAAACTCAGCTATTTCTGGGGTGTCATGGTATTTTAATGCGTGTAATATTTTAGCAGTTTTTCCTCCTTTTTTATAAAAAAATAAAGCAATGGCACGTTCAATATTTATACGTCCCCAAAATAATTTTTCTAAATCGTTGTGAGGTATTAAGTGGAAGTTTGTGGCCGGCAGCTCTAATAAACACAAAGTACAAACAAAGGTTTCAGTATCTACCAAATGCTTATGACAGCAAATACAGGTGTTTGGGTAAATGAGTTGAATCAAATATTTTATCATAAAGAAGCAAAATCAAATATATGATTTAGATTTCAATAAATATTACATCCTAATTATTAATAATTTCAAAAAAAAGCCTCAACATTTTTATTTGTTGAGGCATTTTCTGAAAAAATTATTCAATTTATTTTACTGAATCCATGTGGCAAATTAAATCTACTACTTTGTTTGAATAACCCCATTCGTTATCGTACCAACCAATTACTTTTACAAAGTTATCGTTTAACGAAATACCAGCTTTGGCATCAAAAATAGAAGTACGTGCATCACCTAAGAAATCTGTGCTTACTACTTCATCTTCAGTATAACCTAAAATACCTTTCATTTCACCTTCTGAAGCAGCTTTCATTGCAGCTTTAATAGTTTCATAACTTGCACCATTTATTAATCTACAAGTTAAATCTACTACTGAAACATCTGGTGTAGGAACGCGTAAACTCATTCCAGTTAATTTTCCTTTTAAAGCGGGAATCACTAATCCAACAGCTTTAGCCGCTCCAGTACTACTAGGAATAATATTTTGATAACCACCACGGCCACCTCTCCAATCTTTTGCACTTGGTCCATCTACTGTTTTTTGAGTAGCTGTTACTGCATGAACTGTAGTCATTAATCCTTCTAAAATTCCAAAATTATCGTTCAATACTTTTGCTATTGGTGCTAAGCAATTGGTTGTACAACTTGCATTAGAAACAATATTCATGTCGTTTGTATATGAATTATGGTTAACACCCATTACAAAAGTAGGGGTATCATCTTTTGCAGGTGCACTCATGATTACTTTTTTAGCACCAGCCTTAATATGCGCAGAAGCATTTGACTGCTCTAAGAATAAACCAGTAGATTCAACTACATATTCAGCTCCAATTTCATCCCATTTTAAGTTTGCAGGATCACGTTCAGCAGTTACTCTAATTTTCTTTCCGTTCACTACTAATTGACCACCTTCTACTTCAATTGTACCTTTAAAAATACCATGAGTTGAATCGTATTTTAACATATAAGCCATGTAATCAACGTCAATTAAATCGTTAATTCCTACAATTTCTACTTGAGGGTTGTGCATTGCTGCTCTGAAAACCAAACGGCCAATTCGGCCAAATCCATTGATACCTACTTTCATTTTTTTATGATTTATTATGTTGTGAATGATAAATTTAACAACTGCGAAAATAAACTTGATTTCAACCAATACCAAACCTATTATGAAATAAAAAATACAAATAAATATTAGCTTTTACCTAATTGATAAACTATTTATTTCACTTTCACTCCATTTACAAAAACTTGTTTGGGTTTTGAATTCCTGATTTTCAATAAATCTTTTTCTTTTAATAAATCAATATCAGTTACAATAAAATCTGCCAATTTATTTGCCTCAATGCTGCCTTTTTCGTTTTCTTCAAATGCTGCTTTTGCTGCCCAAATAGTTATTCCTTTTAAAGCTTGTTCGCGGGTTAAAGCATTTTCAATGTTGAAACCATTTTCAGGTTTTCCATTTTCATCTTGCCTGGCTACTGCAGCATAAAAAGTATAAAATGGAGAAACATATTCTACAGGAAAATCAGTTCCAAGTGGCAGCCAATTATTTTGTTGTAACAAAGTTTGATAAGCATATGCATTTTTTATTCTTTCATTTCCTAATCTATTAATTGCCCAATTCATGTCGCTTGTAGCGTGAGTTGGCTGTACCGAAGGAATAATATTATAGGTTTTAAATAATGCAGTATCAGCCGGATTTATTACCTGCGCATGCTCTATTCTCCAGCGTCTATCATTGTTTTTTAGCAAAAACTTACTGTATAATTCTAATATCAATCTATTGGTAGAATCGCCAATACAATGGGTGTTTAGTTGGAATTTACTGGCAGCTATTTGGTACATGTAACGCTTCATTTTTCCAATATCAGTGAGTAAAAATCCATGATTGTGAACATCGTCACTGTATGGTTTTATTAGGCAAGCGCCTCTTGATCCCAATGCACCATCGGCATACATTTTAAAACTTGAAACATTTAATTTTTCAGTTTTATAAACGCCTATTTCCAAAGCTTCTTTTAGGTTTTCATCGGTTAAACTAATCATGGCATAAATGCGCATTTGTAAAGTTCTACTTTGCTGTAAACTATCTATTAAGTGAATAATGTTTAAATCTAATCCCGCATCACATACGCTTGTTAAACCGTAATCAAAACAATGTTGCTCCGCAGTTTTCAATGCGTTTATTTTATCATTTAAAGTAATTGATGGCAATACTGCTTCTACCAAATCAACTGCATTGTCAATTAAAACACCTGTTGGTTTTTTGTTGCTAGTAAGCACCAAACCTCCATTTATCAAAGTGGTGTATGTAATTTTTGCTGAGTTTAAAACCAAATCATTCACAATGGCTGCATGACCATCTATACGCTTTAACATAACAGGAATATGGCCAAATAATTCATTCAGATTATCATTGGTAGGAAAATTTTTATCCGCCCATAAATTTTGATCCCATCCTCTTCCCAAAAGTACTTCAGGTTTGTGTAAAGCATAAAATTTATTGCAACGCTCCACACATTCTTCCCAGCTTTTTGCACCCGTTAAATCTACCATTTTAAGGAAATTTCCTAAACCATAAAAATGACTGTGCGCATCAATTAAACCAGGATAAACAAATTGCTTTTGTAAGTCTATTTTTTGTAAAGATTCAAAGTTTTCATTGATATATGAATTACTGCCAACTGCTAAAAATTTTCCATCTTTTATGGCAAATGCTTCATATTCATTGTTGTTTGAATCAACTGAAATTACATGGCCATTCAAATAAATGGCATCTGCTTTTTGTTTTGTGCTACATGCTGTAAAAAGAAATATTATAATTGCAAATAATGTTGATTGTTTTATCATGCAGCGAAGCTAAATTTTTTAAGCAAAAATTACTTTAAACTTTTTATCATTTTATAACTCATACCCTATTTTGAAAAAAATATTATACCTTATACTCATTATTTTTATTAGTAATAATATTATTAAAGCACAAGATTCAATTGGGCGAAAACAGTTATTACGCGACTATTATGTGCAGGATATTTCCGAAAAATTAAATGTGAGTTTATACTTTTTAAATAATAAAAGTGACTTCTCATTGTCAGGAAATAAGGCACTAAAATTGAATTATTCTCCTAACGATTACGGTGCAGTTGGCTTAAGTGTTAGGCTCAATTGGTTAGGAATTGCATTTGGTTATGCACCAAAAAATTTACAAGAAAATTATAAAGGAACCACTACTTACACTAATTTAAAAATAAGTAGTTATGGCAAAAAATTAGGATTTGATATTTATTATTTAGACTATTCAGGATTTTATTTAGATAACACCAAACAAGTTTTGGGCAATGATTTTCCTTCACGGCATTATATAAGAGAAGACCTAAATACGATGACCATTGGTACTAATTTTTATTATATTTTAAACCATAAACGTTATTCGTACCGAAGTACTTTTATTCAAAACG
This sequence comes from Chitinophaga pinensis, assembly GCA_945876985.1. GTDB lineage: Bacteria > Bacteroidota > Bacteroidia > UKL13-3 > UKL13-3 > JAAFJM01. The sequence goes on along the minus strand of CAMCQX010000062.1, from coordinate 3,644 downwards.
AAATTCAAAAACACAGCGCTGGTAGTTTTATGATCAATGGCTCATTGAATTATTTCAATATAAGTGCAGACTCATCGATAGTTCCAAAAGGAATTGATGTGATGAACTTCAGTCCAGAGGCTAAAATCAAAAAAGGCGATTTTTATAATTTAAGCATTATGCCAGGTTACGGACATACTTTTGTTGCTTATAAACATTGGTTTTTAACACTTTCAGCCTATGCTGGAATTAACTTTCAGCAACAGCATTATACCAGTGAATTAAAAGATTTTAAAAGGCAAGTTTTTAATCAGTTTGAATTTATTCCAAGGGCAATGGCTAGGTCAGGATTTGGTTATAATTCTACTCGATTTTTTGCAGGAATAAATGGTGTTTTTGATGTTTATAATTTACCATTAGGAAAAAGTGAATTCATTAGTTACAGTGTAGGAAGTGCAAGTGCTTATTTGGGTTTTCATTTTAATCTACCAAAATCTATTTCAAAATATACTGACAAAATGAAAAAGTCTAATAATATTAATTTTCAGAAAAATTAGTTTTTTTAGTTATTTAATTTAACCATAAGTTTCTATAATTTTTGTTTTTGTCGTAATCATTGGCCTGCTTGTCAATATTAAAGGCCCTGTTACCTCGAGGGTCATTGCCAACACCAGCCAAATAAGCCCAATTACCCCAGTTACTACTTACATCATAATCTGTTAATTGTTGCTCAAAGTATGCTGCTCCATAACGCCAATCTAGTTTTAAATCGTTGCATAAATAACTGGCCACATTTTGCCTTCCTCTATTGCTCATAAAACCAGTGAGTTTAAGTTCTAACATATTGGCATCAATAAAGTCATTGCCTGTTTCAGCGTTTTGCCACTTTTTAAAAAGTGTTTGATTGTGGTTTGATGAATTATTTACTCCATGTTTTATTCCATTTTTCAGAAAAAAAAGATTGCCATATTTGGCCATTACAAAGTAAAAATAATCTCTCCATAACAATTCAAATACAAGCCAATAAGTAGATTCATTCGCAATAATTTCTTGCTCGTAATATTTTATTTGAGCATAAATACTTCTAGCCGAAATACATCCTAAAGCGAGCCAAGCGGAAAATTTTGAAGAGTAATTTGCACCTATTAATTCGTTGCGAGTTTCTTTATATTTTGACAAGGAATTTGTTATAAAAAAATAATCATCTAGGCGTTTCCATGCTTCTGTTTCTCCTCCTTTGAATTGAATAGCTGCTTTTTTGTCAATCACAACTTCAGTCAGTGAAAGTTCATTTAAAGTAGGCAAATTCATTGGTTGAATGATAGGCGATTTGATGTGACTTGGCTTCTCAATAACTGCCTTAATTTGTGATTCTTTTTCAACAGATTTTCTAAAGTTGGTAAAAATATCAGGAATATTATTTAGTGTAAATGGCAAATCATTTAATTCGTATAAGGTGCTTGTACTAAAAGTTTCAAATGAACAATTTACTTTCCCTAATTCGTTTTCTACCTTTTTTTGAGTAGATAATTCTTCAAACGCAATTTCTTTTTTTGCAAATACTTTTTGCACTTTAAATTCTTGAACCAATTTACTAATTTCAATTGCTGGATTACCTTTCACAATGATCAAACCAGAGCCAATTGCTCTTAAATTTTTATCTAAATCATTCAATGATTCTATTAAAAATTGCGCTCTAAAATTCCCTGTTTTGTTGAATCCAAACTCGGTAATTTTAAAATGCGTTTCATCAAAACAATATACTGGAATAATTTCATCACATTGTTCCATAGCTTTAACTAAAGTTTCATTGTCATGCAATCTCAAATCATTTTTAAACCAAACAATTCCTCTTTTCATTTATAAATCATTGATATTTTTTAGGTAAAAATCGGCTTGTTCTAACAATTCAGCTTTTGCAGTTGGCTGCATTTTTCTCCAAACATTATACATCATTCCTATTCGTGGATTTTTGGCAAGTTTGGCTTCATGTTTATCGTAAAAATTCCAATACAAACTATTAAAAGGACAAGCTTTATCGCCTGTTTTTTTTGATTTGTCGTAATAACATCCTGTACAATAAGAACTCATTTTGTTAATGTAAGTAGCCGAACTTACATATGGTTTTGTTCCAACAATTCCACCATCAGCAAATTGACTCATTCCTCTTGTATTGGTAATTTCAACCCACTCAATGGCATCAATATAAATTCCCAAATACCAGGCATCAACTTCATTAGGATGAACACCTGCTAATAAAGCAAAATTTCCTGTAATCATGAGCCTTTGAATATGGTGTGCATAGGAAAAATTTAGCGATTGTTGAATGGCGTCTTTCAAACAATTCATCTTGGTTTTTCCTGTCCAAAACCAGGTAGGTAAAGGCTCACTATTTTCAAAATAATTAAGCGTTGCATATTCAGGCATTTTTAACCAATAAATTCCACGCATGTATTCACGCCAACCAATTATTTGTCGAACAAAACCTTCTAATTGGTGGAACTCCATTTTACTTGGATTATTAATATAAACTTGAATGGCCTTATCAACTACTTCCTTGGGAGAAAGTAATTTTATATTCATTGAAAACGATAATCGTGAATGATAAATTGACCATTCATTTGGTGCCATTGCATCCTGAAAGGTTCCAAATAAAGGCAAACAATTTTCTGCAAAAAAATCGAGTAATTGCAATGATTGATCTCTATTTATTGGCCAAATAAAATTTTTACTATCAACTGTTCCAATGGTTTTTATGTTTGCTTTTTTTATCTCATCTTCAATTTTGCTTACATTGTTTGTAAAAACCAAAGGCGCTATTGGTTGGTGATGCTTTGGTAGTTTTTGTCTATTGTCTTCATCAAAGTTCCATTTACCATTTAAAGGTTTATCGCCATCAACAATTAATACATTATGTTTTTTTCGCATGTAGCGATAAAACGTTTCCATTAAATACATTTTCTTGCCTTCAAATAAATCTTTTAATTCATTGCGAGTGCTATAAAAATGTTCTGAATCAATCACATTAAATGAAATGTTTAGCTTGCTAGTAAACTGCTTCAAATGCTCGTCTACTCTATACTCATCAGGTAATTGATATTCAAAATTTGTAAATTGATGTTTGGCAATTAATGCGGTGCAATTTTTATCAAAGGATTGTAAATTATCTTCATCATTTAAGTAATAATAAATCACATTGTGATTCATCTGTTTTAATTCATTGGCAAAATTTTGCATGGCAGCAAAAAATCCTATTACCTTTTGAATATGGTGTTGTGCATAATCGGTTTCACTCCTAATTTCCATGAGCACATAGGTTACCGATTCATCTACAGTTTTAAACCAAGAATGATTGATATTTAGTTGGTCGCCTAGTATTAAGCGTAAAGTTGTATTTGTTTTAGTGGCCATTACTTTTTATTGTTTCTGCATCTATCGCTGCAATATTTTACTTCGTTCCAATTTTTCTCCCATTTTTTTCTCCATATAAATGGCTTGTTGCAGGTAATGCAAATTTTCGATGGTAAATTTTCTTTTTTTACTCCTTGCATATGCTGTTTTTAAAAACTTATTCGTTTCCAATCTACACTAATATCCGAACCTTCTGCAAGCATTACTGAATTAGGTTTTGCGTGATTTAAAATCTCAAAGTCGTTGCCATAAAA
>CAMCQX010000061.1 GCA_945876985.1 Chitinophaga pinensis | reverse complement strand
TATGTTTTAAAACCATCGTAATTAGTGATGGGAACTTGTTTTTTAAAATCTTCAAAATTTCTGATGCTACTAAATTTATTGGCTGTGCCAAAAGAAGTTAATTCGGCAATATTTAATAATTTAGTAAGCTGTTCTTCCTGCACTGCATGAGGGCTAAGCATCATTCTATCAATAAAAGGAACACGCTTTTTTAGGTACCAACTTACTAAAGAATTAACGATAGGCATGAAGCAATTTTACTTAAAAAAAACTAAAAACAGCGAAAAAATATTTTCATCTTTTTTGAAGTTTGATGTTTTTTCTTTTAAAAAGAATATTGAACCACATAGGCACATAGATAACATAGCTTATAAACTGTGTATCTATGTGGTTTTATTTATTTATTATTTTTATTTGCCTAACTCAATAAATATGCAATTTATCTCACAAAAAAAGCTGCCTTTTATAGACAGCTTTTTGAATTGATGTTTTAAAATATTAAGCCAACAAAACTGCTTTGGTAGCTTCTAATATGGCAGTTGCTTTTTCGTTGGTGCTCGATTCGCTGTAAACACGTAATACAGGCTCAGTTCCGCTTGCACGAATCATTACCCATTCGCCATTTCCTAAATGGAATTTGAAGCCATCTAAGTCTTCGGTTTTTTCTATTTTATAGCTACCAAATTGGGTGTATTTTCCTGCTTTGCAATTTGCCAATACAGCTTGTTTAATTTCTTCGGTAATGTGTAAATCAATTCTACCCATTGCGAAGCTACCAACCACATCGTACACTTCTTGAATTAATTCGTCTAAACTCTTTCCAGTTTTAGCCATAAATTCCCAAAGTGTTAAACCAATCCAAATACCATCGCGTTCTGGAATAAAGCCTTTAATAGCTATTCCACCGCTTTCTTCGCCACCTACTAACACGTTTTCGGTCACCATTTTTTCGCAAATGTATTTAAAACCAATTTTGGTAATTTCTATGGGTAAGCCATAAGCTTTTGCTAATTCAGTAATTTTAGAAGTGGCGCTAAAAGTAGTAATTACTTTACCATCCATTCCTTTATATTTGTGTAAATAATGAACCAATAAAAGTATAATGTGATGTGAATCTACAAACTCCCCCTTTTTGTTGTACAAGCCTATTCTATCTGCATCACCATCGGTTACTAATCCACAATCTATTTCCTCGCTGATGCGAATTAACTCGCTAAACTCAGTTAAGTTTTTATGAATAGGTTCTGGCGCTTGTCCGTCAAATCCTGGATTATAATCGCAATGTAATAAAGTAATTTCTGGAAATAACCTGCGCATTACATTTTGCCCAGCACCATACATGGCATCGTAAGCAAATTCCATTTTACTTTCTTTGATAGTTTTTAAATCAAACTTACTTTCAACTTCATCTACATACATGGTTTCTAAATCAGTGTAAGAAATCATGCCTTCGCTTATTAAAGTTTCCATGCTTTTTAAAGGCATAGCAAAAGTATTTGGAATGGCATTTTCAACAGCATCAATTACCGCAGGACTGCTTGGTCCGCCATAATGTGCTTTTAGTTTAAATCCGTTATAAGCCGGAGGATTATGGCTAGCAGTAATGATTACACCCAAAGCAGCTCCTTGTTTTACTGCTCCCAAACTAATCATTGGTGTGCTAACAAATCCTTTTGCCATGATTACTTTGATGCCATTGGCACATAAAACTTTTGCAGTTATTTCAGCAAATAATTCACCTGCAAAACGGCAATCGTGACCCAAAACTACGTTTAAATTATTGGCAAAATTTGCTTTCACAAAATCTGCTGTTCCTTGCGCTACACGTTTAACGTTTTCTACTGTAAATTCATCAGCTATAATTCCGCGCCAACCGTCAGTTCCAAATTTTATTATATACATCGTTTTGTTTTATTTTATGATGCTGCAAAAATGCAAAAAAAATAGGAAGCTTAACTATACTACTTCAACTATTTTTATGAGATTGTCTAGATTTATTGAAAAAAAGGATGAAGGTAATTTTGATTGTCATACAAAGGAGATGCGCTGCATGACGAAAAAATACACAAACAAATAGTATAAACAATTTAACAATTTTAATTATTAACTTTTTATTTAAAGGTAAAATTTTTAAATTGCAAATTCTTATAAATCAAACAAATGAAAAAGCATTTTTATTTCTTAGCCATTATTTTATTTAGCTTAAATACCAAAGCTCAAATTATTACAACTATTGCAGGTGGTATTGGAGATAACAATCCTGCTACTCAATCTGCATTAACTGGGCTTGCAAGTATAGCCTTAGATTCAATTGGAAATATTTATTTTGTTGACCAAATTAATCATAGAGTAAGAAAAATCAATGCAAGTAATGGAATTATAACAACAGTTGCAGGAAGTGGAATACAAGGTTTTGCTGGCGATGGAGGCCCTGCTTTACTGGCAAATTTAAATCTGCCTAGTTGGGTTTCTTTAGATCGAGATGAAAATTTAATTATTGCAGATCGAAGTAATAATAGAATTAGAAAAGTTAACATAATCACTGGTATTATTTCAACCATAGCTGGAAATGGAATACAAGGTTTTAGTGGAGACAGTGCATTAGCAACATCAGCTAAATTATACAGTCCATTTAGTGCTATGGTTGATAGTTTAGGTAATCTGTTTATTTCAGATATTTATAATGCAAGAATAAGGAAAGTTACTTATAACACAAGAATAATAAATACTGTTGCTGGAAATGGTACTAAAGGATTTTGGATGGATAGCGTTGCTGCAATTGATGCAAGTTTACTTGATCCGGCTTGTTCAGTATTTGACCGATTTGGAAATATGTACTTTTCAGATAATGGAAATGACAGAATCAGAAAAGTAGATAGAAATTCTGGTATTATTTCAACAATAGCAGGCAATGGTGTAAAAGGATATGCTGGAGATAGTGGACAAGCAACTGCAGCTAAATTATCTTCCCCGGTTGGATTAGTTATTGATCCTTTAAACAATTTAATTTTTGCTGATCGTGATAATCATAGAATCAGAAAAGTAAATTTAAATAATGGAATTATTTCTACTTTAGCTGGAAATGGTATACAAGGTTATTCTGGAGATAGTGTGGCTGCAACTTTAACAAGACTAAATAGTCCAGCATGCGTTGTTTTAGATAAATTAGGTAATTTATATATTAGTGATAACGGAAACCATTTAATAAGAAAAGTTAATGCCTTAACAGGATTAATAACAACAATTGCAGGTAATCGAACAACTAATTTTGGGGGTGATGGTTTCAATTCAATAAATGCAAATTTAAACTTTCCTCTAGCCATCGCATTTGACCTTTCCAATAATTTATTTTTGGCAGATTATAATAATAATAGAGTTAGAAAAATAAATAGACTAACTGGTATCATTACAACTGTTGCTGGTGGAGGAACAGGAGGTGACAATATTTTAGCTACAGCATCAGCAGTGTCTCCCGCAGGTTTAACTTTTGACAAAGAAGGCAATTTGTATATTGCAGATAACGTTAATGATAAAATTCGAAAAGTAAATACAAGTACAGGAGTTATAACAACAATTGCAGGTAATGGAATACAAGGTTATAGCGGAAATGGCGGTTTAGCATTGTCCGCTAGTTTAAATAATCCTGCGGGAATTACTTTTGACACTTTAGGGAATTTATATATTGCTGATGGTGGAAATAACGTAATTAGGAAAATAAATAAAAACACAAATATAATTACTACAGTAGCGGGTACAAGTACAAATGGTTTTATTGGAGATGGATATGTAGCTACCATTGCTTGGTTGGCAAATCCTTCTGGAATAGCTGTTGATAAATCTGGAAATTTATACATTGCTGATAAAGGCAATAATAGAATTAGAAAAGTAACATATAACACAGGAATAATAACAACAATTGCAGGTAATGGAACACAAGGTTACGGTGGTAACGGTGGCATAGCAATTTCAGCTAAATTAAACTATCCAACCGGTATTTCATTAGATCTTTTTGGTAATATATTTATTGCAGATCGTGGTAATTACGTAATAAGAAAAATTGATAAAAACACCAATAATATCAGTACTGTAGCTGGGAATAATATTTCTGGATTTGGAGGAGATGGGGGCTTAGCCACTTCAGCTTACTTAAGTTTTCCCAGCAATATTGCATTTGATAGTATGGGTAATTTTTTTATTGCAGATAGTTGGAATAACAAAATAAGAAAGGTTAGTAATGACATTATTGGTATTTTTAACAACAACATTTCAGGTAGTAGCACTATTTGCTCAGGTTCAAATATCGACAGTGTTTTTGGTAGCTTACCTATTGGAGGTAATGGAATTTATACTTACACGTGGTTAAAAAGTACTATTAGTGCCACACAAGGATTTTTGCCAATTGGTTCAAGTAATACAAAAAATTATAAACCTATAAATTTAACTCAAAGTACTTGGTTTAGGAGATCTGTTGAATCAGGCATTTATGCTGATACTTCATCTGCAGTTTTGGTTACGGTAAATACTAGACCTGTTATTGGTAATATTACAGGAAATGCTACCCCAAATTCATTAACACTACCATTTACATATTCATTATCGAACCAATCAAATAGCACTTACTATTGGTCAGCCATTAACGGAACTATTCAAAGCGGTCAAGGAACCAATACAGTAAATATTTTGTGGTCAAGCATTGGATCTGGAAGTTTAACAGCTAAAATCACAAATGCAAACAATTGCGCTGATTCAACTAATTTGCCAGTTAATATTACCAATAACATTAATGGTATTTTTAACAACAACATTTCAGGTAGTAGCACTATTTGTTCAGGTTCAAATATCGACAGTGTTTTTGGTAGCTTACCTATTGGAGGTAATGGAATTTATACTTACACGTGGTTAAAAAGTACTATTAGTGCCACACAAGGATTTTTGCCAATTGGTTCAAGTAATGCAAAAAATTATATGCCTTTAAATTTAACTCAAAATACTTGGTTTAGGAGATCTGTTGAATCAGGCATTTATGCTGATACTTCAGTTGCAGTTTTGGTTACGGTACATGCGATACCTGTTATTGGTAATATTACAGGAAATGCTACCCCAAATTCATTAACACTACCATTTACATATTCATTATCGAACCAATCAAATAGCACTTATTATTGGTCAGCCATTAACGGAACTATTCAAAGCGGGCAGGGAACTAACACCATAAATATTATTTGGCCAATTACAGGAACTGGAAGTTTAAAAGCTAAAATCACAAATGCAAATAATTGTTCTGATTCAACTAATTTATCTATTTCTATTACAAGTGTTGGTATCAATAAACTCAGTTTAGATAACGACCTAAATGTTTATCCAAATCCAACCAAAAATAGTATTACCATTACCAATAAAACCAATTTGGTTGGCAAAAAATACGTCATTACCAACTTGGTGGGACAAATATTAATAATCGGCAAATTGAATATTGATGAAACAATTGTAAACCTAGAAACCATTCAAAGTGGCGTTTATTTATTAAGCATTGATGGTTTGAATAAGCAAAGTATAAAAGTAATAAAAGAGTAGAGACGCGATTTATCGCGTCTAAAATATTGGGAGACGAAATTCATTTCGTTTCTACCAAGAACCGATGCCTTCGCTTCAAGCGAAGGCATCGGTATAAAAGAACAAATGTCATTCCGAAGGAATCTCCTTTCCTTCGCAACCAACATAGCTAATGGAAAAATGGTTGCCATACCAAGGAGATGCGCTGCATGACGTTAATTTGTGATATTAAATAGATTTATAAAACTAATCATCCTGTATGTCGAATTTTGATTTAAATAACTATGTTTATATAACAACAAATCCAAGAAGAACCGTTTTTTATACAGGTGTTACAAATGATTTACAAAGAAGAGTCAATGAACATCAATCTAATAAAGGAAATAGCTCAACTTTTGCTGGTAAATATTATTGTTATGAATTAATCTATTATGAAATTTATAATGATATTGTTCAAGCAATAAATAGGGAAAAAGAAATAAAGAATTTTTCAAGAGAAGAAAAATTAGATTTAATAAGAAACAAAAATCCTTATCTCAAAAAAATTGAATTATATTAACACATTAGTCATTCCGAAGTAAACCTCCTTATTAAAAAACAACATAGTTAATGGATTATTGGTTGCCATACCAAAGAGATGCGCTGCATGACGAAAAAAAGTCATTCAGCAGTACCGCAAAAGCGGTACCCTTTCCATGGCAACCAAGTTAGCTAATGGATTATTGTTTGCCAAACAAAGGAGTTGCGCTGCATGACTTTTGCAATAGCCAATGCCAATGCTTTACGCGAAGGCTTCTGTTTGTAATATTATATATACCTAAAGAATTATTTTTATAAAAACAAATTTCCTTCACTTATGTTTGGTTTTTTATAAATGGAATTAGAATACGTAATTTTAGTAGATGAAATCGACCAAGAAATTGGTACAATGGAAAAACAAGAAGCCCATGAAAAAGGTTTATTGCATCGTGCTTTTTCTGTTTTTGTATTCAATGAAAACAAGGAATTATTGTTACAACAACGTGCTTTAACCAAATACCACAGTGCTGGCCTATGGACAAATACATGTTGTAGTCATCCACGTTCAGGAGAAACCATTGAACAAGCTGCTCACCGCAGGCTAATGGAAGAAATGGGTTTTGATTGTGATTTATCTACTAAAACCAGTTTTATTTACAAAGCTGCATTTGAAAATGGTTTAACCGAACATGAATTTGACCATGTTTTAGTAGGAAGTTTTAACGGTGAAATAAACTTTAACCCAACTGAAGTAAAAAACTTTAAATGGATAAATTTAGAAGAGCTTCAAATTGATTTACTCCAAAACAATCAAAATTATACTGCTTGGTTCAAAATTATTTTCGATAATTTTAAGAAAAGTTTACTGTAATACCCTTTCATTGTTTTTGCAATAAGCTCATAATTAGGTATTACTATTTATAATCATTTTATGCTCATGTATTTTACTTATTTATATCATTGTTTAGATTGATTCTAAACAATATTGTTGTGGCATGAAATATCATTCAATCATGAGCAAAAAAAATATCCTATTTATTATTTTATCCACTTTTTTTGTATTTGAAGTAAAATCTCAAAATACAGATACCACTAAGACACTTTTGCTAAATGATTTGATTATTAGAGATCAAAAAGTTTTAGGTGGCGTTGAGCGCATGCCTGATATAAAAGACAATATAATATTTGCAGGAAAAAAATCGGAAGTAATTTTATTTGATAAAATAGCAGCAGACTTAAGTATAAATAATGCCCGACAAATATTTAGTAAAGTGCCAGGTTTAAATATTTGGGAAAATGACGGCTCAGGAATTCAAACCAATATTTCTACAAGGGGTTTAAGTGCTAATAGATCATGGGAATTTAATGTAAGACAAAATGGATATGATATTGCATCGGAAGCATTTGGATATCCAGAATCTTATTATACTCCACCAACAGAAGCTTTATCGAAAATTGAAATTGTAAGAGGTGCAGCATCGTTACAATATGGAACGCAGTTTGGTGGATTATTAAACTATCAAATAAAAAAAGGAAGCGCAACCCAAAAAATACATTTTGAACAGCAAAATACATTAGGAAGTTATGGCTTGGTAAATTCCTATTCAGCTATTGGAGGAACCATAAAAAAATTCAATTATTATGCATTTGTTCATAATCGCTCAGCTGATGGTTGGAGACAAAACAGCGAATATAATATCACCACTAAATTTGTATCGGCAAACTATCAGTTTACAAAAAAAATAAATGTAGGTTTTGAATATACCAATATGGATTATGCAAGTCAACAGCC
>CAMCQX010000060.1 GCA_945876985.1 Chitinophaga pinensis | reverse complement strand
ATGAACTTATTTTTTGTCAGCATCCTCATGTTTATACATTAGGAAAAAGCGGTTCATTAGATAATTTATTGCTCAATGAAGCAGATTTATATAAAGCTGAAGCTACATTTTACAAAATAAATCGTGGTGGAGATATTACTTATCATGGCCCTGGCCAACTTGTGGCCTACCCTATTTTAGATTTAGAACAATTTTTTACAGACATTCATAAATACCTTCGGTTTTTGGAAGAAGCCGTGATTAACACCATTGCTCATTATGGAATAAAAGGTGGAAGATATGAAGGTTATACCGGAGTTTGGATTGATGCTGACAAAGCTTCTGCACGAAAAATTTGTGCCATGGGAGTTCGTTGTAGTCGTTGGGTTACCATGCACGGATTGGCTTTAAATGTAAATACCAATTTAGCTTATTTTAAAAATATAGTACCTTGCGGAATTGATAATAAAGATGTGACTAGCATTGCCCGTGAAATTGGCCACGATGTTGATTTTAACGAAGTGAGCAATATTTTAAAAAATGAAATTGCCAAGCAATTTGAAATCATCATTGTAAATAAATAATTGATCAATTATCCATTCAAAATACTTTAAATAGCTACTTAGCAAACATCAATTAAATATTGTTTGCTAAGTATCTATTTTTTATTTAACAGCATTCTATTTCAAGAAATCGTTAAAGTACTGGTTTATCTTTTTAAATAAATGGACTCTGTCTTTTCCCATTACATTATGTTCGTGAGTGGGATAAACTGCATAATCTATCAATATACCATCATCCACACATTGTTTAGCATAATTTAAAGTATGGTTCCAAAGAACGGTATTATCGTTTGTTCCATGAATTAGCAATAATTTCCCTTTTAAGTTTTTGGCATAATTTAACAAATTATTTTCTTTGTAACCTTCAGGGTTTTCTTGCGGAGTGTCCATATATCTTTCGGTATACATAATTTCGTACATACTCCAATCAATTACAGCGCCACCAGCTACACCAACTTTAAAAATATCGGGTGTACGAGTTAATAAACTGGTGGTCATAAATCCACCAAAACTCCAACCATAAACTCCTAATTTGGTGGAATCAACAAACTTTTGTTGTTTTAAAAAACTAATACCAGCCAATTGATCTTCCATTTCATATTTACCCAAGTGGCGGTGTGTAACATTTTCAAAATCTAATCCACGATTCAATGAACCTCTGTTATCTAAAGTAAATATTACATAACCTTGTTGCGCAAAAGCAAGCATCCAAAGTTCTGCTTGTCCTAACCAACTATTAGTAACCATTTGTGCATGAGGACCACCATAAACATAAACAATTACAGGATATTTTTTTGTTTCATCAAAATTAGCAGGTTTAATCATTCTATAGTTCAAATCAGTAATTCCATCAGGCGATTTTATTTTTCCTAAACTAATTTCCGTAGGTAAATAATTTACAATTGGGTTTACTGAATTAACCAAAGAACCATATATTCTTCCTTTGTTATCATTCAATATAATTTGACGAGGCGTATTAAAATTACTAAAATTATCAATGATAAAAACACCATCTTCACTCACCATGGAATTATGAATTCCTTCCATTTTATTATGTTGAGTAATTTTTGCATTTTTCATTTCTACTGAATATAAATATTTATTCATTCCATCGGCAGAAAATGCGTTAAAATACAAGTTTGAACCTGTTGCATCAAAACCTACTATTTCACTAATATGTTGCTTTATATTAGTCAATTGTTTTAATAATCTTCCTCCTCTTTCGTATAAATACAAATTATTAAATCCGTTGCGTTCACTCATCCATAAAAATTGTTTTTCATTGTTTTTAACAAACAAAACTGGCTTTTCTGGCTCTACATATTTTGCATGCGTTTCGGTAAATAATGTTTTTATATATTTACCAGTAATGCCATCATATAAATTCAATTTCATTTCATTTTGCTCCCTGTTTACCAATGCTATATATAAATATTCTTCATTGGGACTCCAAGCAATATTTGTTAAATATTGTTCAGCCGGTTCACCTGTTTCTACTTCTATATTTCTCTTCTTTACAAAATCATAAATATTTACTTTTACTTCATGACTTTTAGCACCCGACATTGGATATTTAATGTTTTCAATTTTTGAAGGCTTGCTATCAAACTTCATTAAAGCATAATCTGTTACCATATTTTCGTTCATAGAATAATAGGCTAATTTATTACCTTTTGAACTCCAAAAAGTACCTTTTACTATTCCAAATTCATTTCTATGAACAGACTTTCCATTCACTAAATTTACTCCATTATTATTAGCAATAATCATATCCGTTTGAACGATGCCATCTTTTTTACCTTTTTTCTGATATTCTAATAATGTAAAAATGGATGAAGCATCACTCACAAACAATTGATCATTTACTGTATATGCTAATCTTTTTGATGTTTTTTCAAAATCTAAATTTTCAGCATTTCCACTGGCTTTAGCTATAATATTGGTTTTTTTAGTGGTGAAATCGTATAAAAATACAGCGTTATTATATGTATAAATGATTGAATTATTATCGTACCAGCTAAAAAAAGGAAAACGTTCAAACTTAATATCCTCGGGCATTACGCCATAAAAAGAATTGTATAAATCTTCCACTTTTAAAATGGTATCACGGCTCAAATTTGGAGTATTGATATAAATTAAAACTTCTTTCCCATTTTGCTTACCAACATAACTCATTGTTTTGTTATCGGGTTTCCACATAAGCTGACTTAAACGTTCAGGCGCAAGTGTGGTTCTGCTTTTTAAAATTGCATCATCAACGGATAAAATTTGGTTTTGAGCTTGCGTAAATCCAACGCAAAAAATGGTAATCATTAAAAATATTTTTTTCATAGTAATTTTTTTTTTCGGTCTGCGATAATACCAAATACATTTACATTTTGAAAATCTATTATCAACTAGCTTATTTAAAACATTCATCTAAAAAGATTTGAACTAAGATTTTTGCAAAAAACCATTATATGACAAATCTTCCAAGTAAATTCAAAGCATAAAACTTACTTTGCAACCTTAAATAATTTAAAAAATAAATGTCAAATAAACCATTAATTCTAATAACTAACGATGATGGAATAACTGCACCAGGAATTAAGGCTTTGGTAAATGCCGTAAAAGATTTAGGCGAAATTATAGTGGTGGCTCCCGATGCACCTCAAAGTGCAATGGGACATGCAATAACAATAAGCAAACCATTGCGATTAGCACAAACAGATTTGTATGGCGAAATAAAATCATTTCAATGCAGTGGAACTCCTGCCGATTGTGTAAAATTAGGCGTTGATAAAGTAATGCACCGCAAACCCGATTTATTACTTTCAGGAATCAATCACGGAAGTAATTCATCTATAAATGTATTATATAGCGGAACTATGAGCGCTGCAATGGAAGGTTGCATTGAAGGAATTCCTTCAGCTGGCTTTAGCTTATGTGATTTTTCATATGAAGCAGATTTTACATTAGCAGCCGAAATAGCTAGAAAAGTTACTATCAATATTTTAAAAGAAAAATTACCTAAAGGCGTTTTACTAAATGTAAATATTCCTAAAATACCCAAAGAATTATTGCAAGGCATAAAAATTTGCAGACAAGCAAATGCAAAATGGGAAGAAGAATTTGATGAGAGATTAGATCCAAATGGCAAAAAATATTATTGGCTTACGGGAAAATTTACTAACTTTGATGTAGGACACGATACAGATGAATGGGCGTTGGCAAACAATTATGCATCAATAGTTCCAGTGCAATTTGATTTAACTGCACATGAAGCAATTACAGAAATAAATAAATGGAATTTTTAAACAAATGGCAAATAAAAACAAATTCGACCACCTATTAATAGGTTTAATCATAGGATTGTTGGCACCAACTTTAGGAATTATCATATTTTTCTATTCCAAATTTAGTGAAAGTAATTTTAGTGAATTTTTAACCATATCAATTCAAGAAAAAATGCTTTCTCCATTATTAAGTTTATGTGCTGTAATCAACTTAGCTGTGTTTTATTTATTCATTCAATTTGATAAATTACAAACAGCAAAAGGTATCATTTTAGCAACATTCATCTATGGATTAGCAATCGTATTGTTAAAATTTGGAATTGTAAGTATGTAAAATATATTTGCAAAATATATTGGGGGATTAGCTCATTTGGCTAGAGCGCTTGCATGGCATGCAAGAGGTGGTCGGTTCGAATCCGATATTCTCCACAAAAACGATACATTATTCTAAATCATCCCGACATAATATATCAAAAGGTGACCGGTTCTCCCGATTAATCGGGACGATATTCTCCACAAAAACGATACATTATTCTAAATCATCCCGACATAATATATCAAAAGGCGACCGGTTCTCCCGATTAATCGGGACGATATTCTGCACACGAATAAAATAAGGAGTTTCGATCAATCTGAACCTTTTTTATTTTAGGGTCTTTAATTAGGTTTTGGATTTATAATATTTAAATCAGAACTATATTTTACAAACAACAATGATTGAGTTATAAAATTTATTACTGATTAATGATCAATTCTTTGTTCGGATAAGTAAGCTTTTCAGTAAAGTTTTTGTTGTTCCAATTATATTGAATTAAATTAGTTTGATCAGCGCTGAAATCATATAAAATTGAATTGATAATTTTAGTACTTTTAAATTCTTTATTGTTTAATTTTGATTCTAAATAAATCCAAACTACCTCATTTTCAGTTTCAAATCCAACTAAATTTAATGGAACCATTTTTCCGTCCAAATATATTTGCAAGTGACTATTGATATAATTAAACACTGCATTTTGAACCGCTTTGTTATCGGTAGTTTTACTTAAATCAAATTTTATTTTATTGGCTTTTTGCAAAGCACTTTCCAAATCATCAATGAATAATTTAGTACTTACAGAAAGTGTTTTTGAAGATGTATTTGCCTTTATTTCTGTTAAACTAAAATAGTATTTGTGAGCTGGTGCAAATGAATAAATTTGCAGGCTAAGAACTATCAAAATAGTTAGAAATTTGATTGACTTTGTTTTAAAATGCATGTTGACGAAAGTAACTGTTAATTTTAAAAATTAAAGAATAAGTTTATTCAAAAATGATGGTTTTTTATCAAATACTTTTTATTTTTTAATAAAAAATTTAGAATAAATTTAAGCCTATTTATTAGCATTTAAGAATTTAAAAATATTAATTGCAGGGTGAAATTTATTTTTACATACAAACTAATTAATAAAAACTGGAAGTATCAATTGCTTTCCGCACTGTTTTTATTGTATTTAGTTAGTAATAATTTAGCACAAAACTTAGTTACAAATGGTGATTTTGAAAACTATACTTCATGCCCAACAAACTACGCACAAGTAACAAAAGCAACTGGTTGGATACAACCTACTCCCGGTACACCCGATTATTATCACACTTGCTCCGTAAATTTAAATCCAAACATTAATTTAGCAGGAGGCGAGCAACCATACTCTGGTAATGGATTTGCTGGTATTGTTTTATCAAATGGAACGGGCGCATACCGTGAATATATAGAAACTCAATTAACAAGAACATTGATTGCAAATAGAATATACTATTTTGAAATGTTTGTAAGTTTAGGCGATTCGAGTAATTATGCTTCTAATAAATTTGGTATTTATTTTTCAAATGATTCAACCTTTTCCGATAGCACAAGAATTGCAAAAACTCCTCAAATTACCACGCTAAATTCAACTTTTTTTTATAAAAATGGATGGACAAAAATTTCAGCAATATACAGGGCCACGGGTGGAGAAAGGTTTATTACAATTGGATGTTTTAATCCCACCAATTCTCCAAACTTAACATCTTATGTTGGTGGTGGTGGCACTACTGGAACTTTTAGCAATATTGCCTATTATTATGTTGACGATGTGTCGCTTATTGATCCAAGTTGCGATTCATTGCCATTGAACAGAATTACCAGTCAAACTATTCCGGTGTGTAGCAATAATCAATCGTTTCCTAAAACTTTAATACCAACTCATTCCTTTTATAATTATCTATGGTCTGACAGTACTCGAAATAATTATAATACAGTAAATGCGGTAGGTAAATATTACGTTTATACTTATACCAATAATTGTCCTTATGTTGATACTTTTAACGTAGTATACACCCCCGCTCCTACTTTAAACTTAGGTTTTGACACCATGTTATGTAGTGCTAGTTCATTTTATATAAAACCTACCCATAGTTCCAATATTAATTATTTATGGTCAAATAATTCTACCGATTCCATTTTAAAGGTAAATAATAATGGAAATTATTGGCTAAAAGTAACCAATTCAGCAGGATGTTCAAGCATTGATTCAATAAACATAAACTTTAATATTATTCCTAATGCCCTTGGTAATGACATTGATTTGTGTAGCAATGCTTCGTTTCCAATAAAGCTTTCAGCAAGTAAGTCATATGCAAACTCTTATTCATGGTTTAATAACTCAACTGATTCAGTAGTTTATGTAAATGATACTGGAAACTATTGGGTACAAATTGCAAAAGGAACATGCAGCATTATAGATACTGTAAACATAAAAAACACTTCCGTACCTGCATTCATTTTAGGAAATGATACCAAGTTTTGTAAAAATGCTTCTTATAATTTAACAGCTCCAAATGCTACAATTTATAAATGGTATTTTAGCAGTAATATGAACAATCCGAATTTTACATTGATATCTAACAATCAAAATAAAACGGTTACGCAGCCAGGTTTGTATTTATTAGATTGGAAAAAGAATACTTGTACTAAAAAAGATACCATTAAACTTGAAATAAGAAATGAACCTACAGCAAACCTAGGTCCCGACACGCTTTTATGTTTTAATTCATTCTGTATTTTAAATACTGATAATTCAAAATCTGGCGTTAATTATTTATGGCAAAATGGCGATACAAGTTCCCAGCAATTGGTAACTACACCAGGAACCTATTGGGTAAAAGTAAGCGACAATATTTGCACCTATTACGATTCTGTGAAAGTTACAAAAGAGGGTGAGATAAAAATAAACTTAGGAAAAGACACTGTAATTTGTAATAATACTTCATTTGAAATTACTCCAACTTTTTTAAACGCAACAAGTTTAAAGTGGTATAACAACGCACCTACTTTTAAATTAACAGTAAACAGTTCTGGTAACTATTGGATGATAGCATCAAAAGGTTATTGTAAAAGTTACGATACCATTAATATTCAATTCAGTAATACACCTACAATAAATTTAGGTCCTGATACCACCTATTGCCTTGGGCAAAGTTTTAACTATCATGTAAGTTATCCGGGTGCAACATATTTATGGAATACAAATAGCAACGATTCATTTATCAATTCGAACACCAGTGGAATATATTGGGCAGAAATAAATAATAAAGGTTGTATAGCGCGCGACTCAGTTAATGTGGCTATATTTCCTCTTCAAAGTATAAACCTTGGAAATGATACTTCCTTATGTGAAGGCGATGTATTTTCGTTAAATATCATTTCATCAAATGCTTCAAATTATTTGTGGAATACCAATGAAAATACTGCAACTATTAAACTTACTTCCACAGGAATTTATTGGGGTGAAGCAAGTGCTTTGTTTTGTAAAGTTAGGGATAGTGTTTTGGTAAATTTTAAACCTTCACCAAAAGTAAATTTAGGAGAAGATACAATTATTTGTATCAATAGTAACTTAGTGCTTGATTCAAAAATAGATTCAGCTACTTATTTATGGAACGACAATTCACGCAATAAAACAAGAACAGTAAATACACTAGGATATTATACAGTAAAAGTAACAAAAAATGGATGTACCAGACAGGACGGAATAGCTGTTAACACCCAAGATCCGCCAGTGTTAGAACTTGGAAACGATACCACGTTGTGTAAAGGTTATAATTTAGTTTTAGAGCCAAAAATAAATGCTGTAAATGAATATTTATGGCAAAACAGTTCAAACCTTCCTTATTATAATGTTACTGA
>CAMCQX010000059.1 GCA_945876985.1 Chitinophaga pinensis | reverse complement strand
ATAAAAATACATGCTTTTTACATATAATGTATCATTTTGGGAAACTTGAGCAAATGAAATAAATGAAAGAAAAATACAAGCAAATGATAAAACTGCTTTTTTCGATAGTTGTAAATTTAAATTGTTCATTTTTAATAATTTTAGATTGTGTAACGTATTCAAATAGATAAAAGTTACAGCTAATTATTAACCGAAGGAATTACCAATTGCCTTGGCACAATTTTCACCATCCATGGCGGCACTTACTATTCCGCCTGCGTAGCCTGCACCTTCGGCACACGGATACAAACCTTTTATTTGAATATGTTCAAATGTTTCTTTGTTTCTTGGTATGCGAACTGGCGATGAGGTTCGGCTTTCTGTAGCTAACAAAATGGCTTCGTTGGTTAAATAACCATTCATTTTTTTTCCAAATGCTTTCATGGCTCCTTGCAAACTTTTTGCCACATAATTGGGCAATATTTCATTTAAATTTCTGCTTACTGTTCCAGGTAAATAGGAGTTATTTGGTAAATTAGAGGATGATTTATTATTTACAAAATCTACCATGCGTTGCGCAGGTGCTTGCAAGGTTTTATTCCCTTGTTCAAAACAATTTTGCTCCACCATTTTTTGAAAATACATGCCAGCCAATGGTCCGTATTTTTCAAAGTCTTTAAAATCTTCAGCATTGATTGAAACCACCATGCCCGAATTGGCAAAAGGATTATTTCGTTTAGAAGGGCTCCAACCATTCACCACTATTTCGCCAGGAGCTGTCATGGCAGGTGCAATAATTCCACCCGGACACATACAAAAACTAAATACACCACGGCCATTTACTTGTTCTACTAAGCTATAACTAGCTGCTGGCAAATATTCGCTTCTTTGCGTTCCACAGCGATATTGAATGCTATCTATTAATGCTTGTGGATGTTCCACCCGAACGCCTAATGCAAATGGTTTGGCTTCTATCATGATTTGTTTGCGGTGCAATAATTCAAAAATATCTCGTGCGGAATGACCTGTTGCTAGTATCAAATTTCGAATTTCGAATTTCGAATTTCGAATTTCGTTATTTGTTATTGTTATTCTTTTTATTTTATCGCCATCAATTTCTATGTCGGTTAGTTTGGAGTTAAAATGAATTTCGCCTCCGCAACTGATAATTGTTTCCCTGATTTTTTCAATAATATTTGGCAATTTATTGGTGCCAATATGCGGGTGACTTTCGTATAAAATACATTCATCGGCCCCATGGTAAACCAATAGTTTTAAAATACGGTTTACATCGCCACGCTTAGATGCACGTGTATATAATTTACCATCGCTATATGTTCCAGCGCCACCTTCACCATAGCAGTAATTGCTTTCAGGATTTACCGTATTATTTTTGGTAATATTGGCTAAATCTCGTCTGCGTTCTTTAACGTTTTTTCCTCGTTCAAAAATAACAGGTTTTAAACCCAATTCTATTAATTGCAAAGCAGCAAACAAACCCGCAGGGCCCGCACCAATAATGGCAACTTCTTGCGCATTTGTTACATTTTTAAAATCAAATTCAATGATTTCTTTAGCAGGATTTTCGTTGATAAATACATCAACAGTTAGGTTAATTCTAACTGGTTTTTTGCGAGCATCAATCGATTTTTTTTGAAACACTAAACCTGAAATTTCATTGGCAGTAATGCCATGGTATTTACTGATAAATTTTTTGATGCCTTCGGTATGGCCTAATTCTTCTGGTAATCCAGTTAGTTCAAGT
Organism: Chitinophaga pinensis; assembly: GCA_945876985.1. Lineage (GTDB taxonomy): Bacteria > Bacteroidota > Bacteroidia > UKL13-3 > UKL13-3 > JAAFJM01. Next base: position 6,342 of record CAMCQX010000059.1, on the reverse strand, counting down.
GTTTTTTTCATAGTTAGGTTTTTATCCTAAAATTGGTTTACAATGATAACAAATAGTTTTAGTAAAGTCAAAAATATCAATATAGTGCTCGTTGGTGACGCTTCGCTAAACACCAACAAGGGCATGAAAAAATATAATTTTACATTTTGCTAGCAGCCAGAAGCTAGTTGCCAGCAGCCCATTTAATTAAACAAATTATACACTAAAAAGCTACTTCCGTAAGCCAAAGCCGTTAAGTAAATGAACTGAATAATTGGCCATTTGATGCTATCCGTTTCTTTTTTTACAATGGCTACCGTGCTCATACATTGCAAAGCAAAAGCATAGAAAATAAGCAGTGATAAAAACGTGGCTGTGTTATAACTTGGCTTGCCCGTTCGTGGATTTATTTCGGCCATCATTTTGGTTTTGATATGTCCAAAACTATTGTCACCATCATTGTTCACACTGTAAATAGTATTCATGGTTCCTACAAATACTTCACGAGCCGCCATAGAGGTAAGTAAGGCAATTCCTATTTTCCAATCAAAGCCCAAAGGACGAATGATGGGCTCAATTAATTTGCCAAATTCACCGGCATAACTAGCTTCTAGTTTTTGGGAATTCATTTGTAAACTTAGCTCTTTTTTTACAGTTTCTGTGGTAGTGTCGTTATTAATAATGGCGGTGTATTTTGTTTCTATGTTTTGAATATTTGATTGCGGTCCTGTAGAAGCCAAAACCCAAAGAATAACAGAAACAGCAATAATTATTTTCCCTGCTCCAAATACAAAAGCGCTTCCTTTTTCATAAATGGTAATTAACAAATTTGAAATCAATGGAACTTTATAGCCCGGTAATTCTAAAATAAAAAATGTTTTTTCTTTTTGTTTGATAAAAAATTTAAACATCCAAGCACTCATAATGGCAGCAAAAAACCCTATCAAATACATGAGCATGAGTATTAATCCATGTACGTTAAACGGACCCCATTTGGCGGTGTCTTTTAGTAACATGCTAATAAGCAAAGTATATACGGGTAGGCGAGCTGAGCAACTCATTAATGGAGTTACTAAAATGGTAATTAATCGTTCTTTTTTGTTTTCAATGCTCCGCGATGCCATGATACTTGGAACAGCGCATGCCATACCGCCAATTAACGGTACTATTGATTTTCCGTTCATTCCGAACGGGCGCATAATTCTGTCCATGATAAAACCTACTCGGGCCATGTAGCCTACGTCTTCTAAAATGGCAATGAATAAAAACAGTAAAATGATTTGCGGTAAAAACACCAAAACACCAGTTAAACCTGCTAAAATTCCATGAACTATTAAATCGTTTAAAACGCCAAGCGGTAATGTGTTTTGAATATAATCGGTAAATACTTTTAAACCATATTCAATCCATTCTTTTGGGTATTCGCTCCAACTGAACATGGCTTGAAAAACCATTAATAATAGCACTAAAAAAATAGCAATTCCGTAATAACGATGGGTCAATATTTTATCAACTTTGGCAGTAATGGAAGCTTTTAATTGTGTGATATTTTTGATACGCGCATGTTTTACGGCATCATCTATTATTTGATAGCGAGTTAAAACTTCGTCTTCTTGAAAACCAATGATATCAAATTCATATTTTTTAAATATTTCATTCAGTTTGATTGCTTTTTCGGTTAATAAGTTAGAAGCATTGATTGAATATTGTAAAGCTGAATATTTGTTACGTTTATCGTTTATGATAGCAATTTCATCGAGCAATTCGGAATTTACTTTTTCTAAGCTAAAAAACTGAGCAGTAACCCTGGCTTTTTCATCCAATAAAATTGCTTTTATTTTTTCAATTCCATCTTTTTTTCTTGCATTGATGCAAATAATTGGAACTTTAAGTTTCTCTTTCAGTTTTTCTATATCATATTTGATGCCCCTACGTTCAGCCACATCAAGCATATTAAGTACCAAAATAACTGGAACTTCTAAGTCGGCTACTTGAGTAAAAAGCAATAAATTCCTTTTTAAATTGCTAGCATCGGCTATAAAAATAACCAAATCGGGGTAATAGTTTTCCGATTTATTTCTGAGAATATCATAAGTAATTAACTCATCAGCACTTTTAGGATAAAGGCTATAAGTTCCAGGCAAATCAATGATATGCGCAGTTTTAGAACTACTTAATTTAAACGAGCCAGTTTTCTTTTCAACGGTTGTGCCAGGAAAATTTGAAACCTTATGGTTCAAACCAGTTAATGCATTAAACAAACTGGTTTTACCACAATTCGGATTGCCAACAAGCGCAACTGTTATTTCTTTTTGTTCCAACTAATCTACTAATTTAATTTCTATACATTTTGCATCTTGCATGCGTAAACAAACTTTACTTTCACTCAAATTGATGGCTATTGGATCGCCAAACGGTGCTACGTTTGAAAGTTCTACCAATTCTCCTGGCAACATTCCCATTTCATATAGTTTGAGCGACAATAACTGTCCGTTTACTTTGGTAATAATGGCCTTTTTTCCAAAAATTAATTGATTAAGATTCATAATTAGGGTGCAATTTAGAATAATTCTACATAACTTTATTGTTTGTGACAAATGTTTTAGAAAAACATGGTAATAAATAGTAATTACAGAATTTAAAAACAATAAAATATAATAATTTAATGGTAACAATTATTATATCATAAAAAAATAATACATTTTTGCCCATAATACAAAACACCAACAATTGAAAATAGCAGTAAATACTCGATTTTTGTTAAAAAACAAATTAGAAGGATTTGGACATTTTACCAATGAAACTTTGAAACGGATGGTATTAAACAATCCTCAGGTTCAGTTCTACTTTTTATTTGATCGTGCTTTTGACCAAAGTTATATTTATGCCAAAAATGTAATTCCAGTTGTTATTCCTCTACCTGCTAGGCATCCCATTCTTTGGAATATTTGGTTCAATATTTCTATTTCTTTTTGGTTAAAAAAAAATCAACCAGATTTGTTTTTAAGTCCTGATGGATTTGCCTGTTTAACCACAAAAACCAAACAATTAAGTGTTATTCACGATTTAGCCTTTGAACATTTTGAAGATGGAATTATAAAATCGCATTTGAAATACATGCGAAAAAATTCACCAAAATTTGCCAATAAAGTGAATAGAATTGCAACTGTTAGTCAGTTTTCAAAAAATGATATCATTGATAAATACAAAATAAATCCTGCTAAAATAGATGTAGTTTATAACGGTGCAAGCAATTTATTTCAGCAAATTCCAATAACTGAAAAGGATGAAATAAAAGAAAAATATAGCGCAGGATTTAATTATTTTCTTTATGTAGGTTCCATTCATCCACGTAAAAATGTGGCTAGTTTGCTACAAGCATTCGATTCATTTAAAAGCCAAACAAACAGTGATTTCAAATTAGTTCTTACCGGAAGAATGGCTTGGAAAACGGGTGCTGTGAGCAATGTTTTTAACCAATTGAAATATAAGAATGATGTGTTATTTACAGGTTATTTAAGCAATGAAGATTTAGCAAAAATAACTGCATCGGCTTTTGCCTTGTGTTATGTTTCATTATTTGAAGGCTTTGGAATTCCAATTATTGAAGCCATGAAATGTGGCGTTCCAGTTATTTGTAGTAATACTTCATCCATGAAAGAAATAGGGGAGGGCGCTACTGTTCAAATTAATCCAAATAGCATTGAAAGCATTACTTATGCAATGGTTTTGTTAGTTAAAGATGAAGTATTACAACAAACGTTAATTACTAATGGATTAGCAAGACAAGCTGAATTTAGTTGGGATAAATCGGCTGAATTACTTTGGAAAAGTTGCTTAAAAGCAATGGAAAAGTAATACCAGTTATATAATAAATGGAGTATTAAATCCGAAATAAAAAAATAAGAAATTCGAAAATTTATTGAGTTTTAAATTCACATAAAATGCTTTATAGCTTATTTTGCTTGGCATCAAAACTTTCTTTCCCCGATAATATTTCAAAATAAAGTATAAAATCTGAAACTAAACTATACAAAGGATATTGAAAGGTTGCAGGTTTATTTTTTTCAAAAAAGTAATGACCAATCCATGCAAATCCGTATGCTACAATTGGTGAAAACAACAAGATATTAACCTCGTGAAATATAAATGAGCCAAAGAAAAAAAATATAAATAAACTTGTTCCAATAAAATGAAGCATTCTACTTGTTTTGTTTTGGTGTTGGCTCAAGTAAAAAGGGTAAAATTCTTTGAGTGATTGATATTGTTTTTCCATGTGTAATTGCTTTAGCAACAATAAAGCAAAATTTATAATTTTTGTTGGCCAATTAATTAATAGAAATTTGATTTTGTATATTGATTGTAAATCTTAAATTGCTGCCATAAAAATAACCATAAATTTAGAAAAAAAAATGAACTTTCCAGAAAACTTAAAATACACCAAAGACCACGAGTGGGTTAGCATTGAAGGCAATGTAGCATATATTGGTATTACTGATTTTGCACAACATGAATTAGGCGATATCGTTTATGTAGATATTCCAAGTAAAGGAAAAACGATTGCTAAAGACGAAGTTTTTGGTACAGTAGAGGCTGTTAAAACTGTTTCTGATTTATTCATGCCTTTATCGGGTGAAGTGTTAGAGTTAAATGCAGACTTAGATGCAGCTCCTGAAAACGTGAATAATGATTGTTATGGAAATGGTTGGATGATTAAATGTACTGTTAGTAACGAAGCTGAAATTTCGGAACTAATGGATGCTACCGCATACAAGCAATTAATTAATGCCTAATCATTTAAAAAAAATAACAAATGCCTTATTGAACAAGTTGTTCAATAAGGCATTTTTGCGTTTTAAAATCCAACTTTTTTTTGTTGTATTTTTCCTAGTTTTATTTGGTAAAGCAAATGCTCAATCAAAAAATTATTTGGGAAATAACTTAACTATTTCCCTTAATTCTCAATCAATAAGTAAGTTAAAATTCAACGATTCACTAAATGATAGTAAATATAATTTTAGAAATACCAAGTTTTTAATTGGCTACAAACATTCCCTATATTCAAGCTTTACACAAAAAGAGGGTGTTTTAAAATACAGTCAAATCAATGTTTTGCCATCTTTACAAATTAGTAAAGTGAATTTTGGCCATGAAAATTTAAATAGAACACTCATAAATTTAAAAATTGGTCTTTCTGGACTTTTTCATACTTCTGCTAATAACACGTTTTTATTTGCAGCCAACACATTTGCCAACGAAGACGAATACACTTTACCCGATGCCATATATAGGTACTCAGGAATGATGATGTATATGAGAAAAGTAAACCCTAAGTTTTCATACAGAACTGGAGTAACTTTTACTTATTTATTTGGTGAACCTTTGGTTTTACCTGTGCTTGGATTTAAGTATAAAACCAGTGAAAAATCAATGTTAAATGTTACGCTTCCTTTTGTGATTAATTGGAAGAAACAAACTAAAGTTCAGAAATTATTTTATGGATTTACATTCAGGCCTAATGGTGGAATCAATCATTATCAAAATAAGTTAAGTGTTGATTCAACAAATGTTACATTGATATTGAGGCAAAGGAATTTCCAGTTCATGGGAGATATTAGGATGGTAAATAAAACCAATATGGTATTATTTCAAGTTGGATTTATTGGGAATCAAAAAGTTTTTTTTACCAATGAAAATAATAACTCAATAGTAAATAATTTTAGTTTTAACGGAAGTAATTCAGTTTTTGCCAATGTTACTTTTATTTGGTTTTTGAATAAAAAATCAAGGAATAATAATCAAGAATCAAAAGCAATCAATTCAAACGAATCTATCAATGATGATGAGTTAATAGATGATGCTTGGTAATTAGTTTTACAATGTTTTAATAGGTTCAAAACCCACCAAATTCATCACTTTTGTTGCTTTAGCTTTTACTTCTTCTATAGAGTTTGCAAGCACCGTAATATGTCCCATTTTACGCATTGGCTTACTTTCTTTTTTATCGTATAAATGTAAGTAAACTCCTTCAATATGGTGTAATTGATCTAGATTTTTAATGGCATAAGCACCCGAAAAACTTTTATCGCCTAATAAATTAATCATTGCCGCAGGCTTAATTAATCCAACACAACCAACAGGTAATCCCAAAACTATTCGTGTTAATTGTTCGTATTGAGAAGTATAATTTGCTTCTATTGTATGATGGCCCGAATTATGCGGACGAGGAGCAATTTCATTCACCAAAATATCGCCATTCAATGTAATGAACATTTCTACCGCAAAAACGCCTGGACTTTTAAATTGATTGATGGTTTGAATGGCTACAAACTTTGCTTTTTCAGCCATTTGTTTGCTAATATC
>CAMCQX010000058.1 GCA_945876985.1 Chitinophaga pinensis | reverse complement strand
CTTCCGCACCCATTGCAATATGCGATGCGCCACCTTTTATGGGTTTCAGTTTACGCTCGGTAACGCTCACTCCTTCCGGAAAAATTAATATTACTCCACCATTTTCTAAATGCTCGTAACATTTTCTAAAAGTATCGGCATTTTTATTTAATTCACTTGGATCATCTTGTTTTCGGTATACAGGAATAATCTTCATGTGGGTTAAAAACCATTTTGCAAAAGCACCTTTAAACAATTCGCCTTTACCCAAAAAATATACTTTTCGGTTAATAACGCTTGCTAAAACTATAGGGTCCATGAACGTACTTGGATGATTTGCCAATAAAATTAAGGGGCCTTTTTTAGGAATAAAATTGGCGTTACTGATTGTAATGGATCGGAAAAACACGCGAATTGTTCCTTTTAAAAGTAGCTTTAATAATTGATAAATCATGATACAATAAAGCGTTTTAATTTCAATTTGCTATGTATAATCTAAACAATACAATTATTTAAAAATAAATTCAAGAACAATGTCTTAAATTTCAGTATGGCTAATCGCTTAAAATAAATTACTTTTGTAGCTACATTTTATAAAAAAGGATTTATTTTATTCATGCAAGCATATTTAATTAAAAATTTAAAAGATTACGAAGGTCAACAAGTTACATAACAAGGTTGGGCAAGTAAAAGAAGAGATAGCAAAGGAATTTATTTTATCATTTTGCGTGATGGAACAGGTTGGTGTCAGTGTGTGGTAAGTGCCGAAAGTGTAAGCGAAGAGGTATTTAATGAATGTAAAAAAATTACCACTGAAACTTCCATCATTATTACTGGAACAGTTTCTAAAGATGAAAAACAAATGGGTGGTTTTGAAGTTCAAGCCACCGATGTTCAAATTATAACTGTAGCCGATGAATACCCTGTTTCTAAAAAAGAACATGGTGTTGATTTTTTAATGGATAATCGCCATTTATGGTTACGTAGCCAACGTCAATGGGCGATTATGAAAATTAGAAATCAAATTATTTTTTCTATTCATCAGTTTTTCCAAAAAGAAGGTTTTATTCAAATGGATGCGCCTTTATTTACCGGAAATGCTTGTGAAGGAACCAGCAATTTATTTGAAACCGATTTTTATGGCGATACCGCTTATTTAAGTCAAAGCGGCCAGTTATATGGCGAAGCAATGGCTTTTGCAATGGGAAAAATTTATACTTTTGGGCCCACTTTTAGGGCTGAAAAATCGAAAACACGCAGGCATTTATCAGAGTTTTGGATGATAGAACCCGAAATGGTTTTCTTTGATATTTTCCAAAACATGGATTTAATAGAAGGTTTCCTTCGTGCAGTTGTTTCCGATGTATTGACTAATTGCAAAGCAGAGCTAACAATGGTTGGACGCGACACCACTGTTTTGGAACAAATAGTTAAACCTTTCCCTCGTTTAAGTTACGATGAAGCAGTTAGAATTATCAAAGGTGAGCAAGATGTAAATGGACAAAACTCTATCAAATCGTTGGAAGACGAATTGAAACAAGTGGAAGCCAAAATGGAAGAAATTAATAAAGAAATTGCGGAACGCGAAGAAAAAATAAAAACTCCTGGAATGAAAAAAGGAGAAATAGGTTTTAACCAAGCTAAAATTGATAAATTAAAACAAGAGTTGAAAGATTTGGAAGAGGTAACTCGTAATATCCCAGGTTGGTTAAATTCTGCTCGTAATTTTGAATATGGTAACGATTTTGGTGGTAGCGATGAAACAGTTTTAACTCGCTTATTTGATGTGCCTGTTATGGTTTATAATTGGCCACATGAAGTAAAAGCATTTTACTTAAAACGTGATCCCGAAAACTCAAAATTTGCCCGTGGTGTTGACGTGTTAGCACCCGAAGGTTATGGCGAAATAGTAGGTGGTGGCGAACGTGAAACAGATACTGATTTATTAATTGAAAAAATTAAAGAACACCAATTGCCAATGGAAGCATTTGAGTGGTATTTGGATTTGCGCAGATACGGAAGTGTGCCGCATGCAGGCTTTGGATTAGGTTTAGAGCGTTTGGTGACTTGGGTTTGTAAATTACCTCACGTTCGTGAAAGTATTCCATTTCCTAGAATGTACGGTAGGTTATTGCCTTAACATATAAACGTCATTGCGAACGTAGTGAAGCAATCTCTCCTTTTTATAGGATTGCCACTCACGCGTGATCGCAATGACGAACTACATGAAATATAAAATGAATACCAATTTGAAAACAATATTTTCAATTAAAACAGTTACAAAAAAGTGCTTTGTAATTGTTTTTGTTTTGTCTTTATTTTGTTCAAATGTGCTTGCCCAAAAAGATACCAATTACATTACACAATTTGAACGTCCATACAATATTCAAACAAATACTTGGTTAAATGATTTTGGTTTTTATATCAATCCACCCAGGTTTTCGGAATCAAAAGAGGTAATAAAAATTACCCCAAATAGTAGTTTACAAACAGGTGTAAGTTTAGGTTTAAAATATTTTACAGTTGCTTTTGGTGTTCAAGTGCCAAGAACAAATGGCAATGAAGGACGCTTTGGAAAAACCAATTATTACGACTTTTCATTCAGTTATTATCAAATGTGGGGCGGTGGCGAAATATATTCTCGTTCCTTCAATGGTGTATACCGAACACGGGGAAATGACACTACAGTATCAATAAGGCCCGATGCTAAAATTGATGACCATGGTTTAAACTTTTTCTATAATTTTAACTACAAAAAATTCTCTTATCGCAGTGCACTTTCCATGGCCGAGTTTCAAAAAAAATCGTCTGGATCGTTCTTGGTTTTGTGTAATGTTGGCTATAAATCTATTCGTGCAGATTCGTCATTAATTCCTAATAAAATTGACAGTTTTAAAAACTACGGTGTACTTACAGGTATGAATTATTTACGCCTTTGGCGATTAAATTTTAGACCAGGATATGCCTATAACTTTTGCTTAAAAGGTGGTAAATGGTTTATTTCTCCTTCGGCATTTTTGGGATTAGGAATTGCAAGTTATAAAATAAATAATCTCAAAGATTTTGAAACAGGAGCCAGTTTTGAATTTGATACACATGCTAAATTATCGATTGGCAAAAACGGACATAAATATTTTTGGAATCTTTTTGTTACTTACGATGGTAATTTAAATGCTTTTGGCTATCCTAACTTTGTAGCTTTTCAATCAAACAGCATTGGAATAAACGCTGGTTATAGATTCTATAAACTAATTCCTAAAATAAAATGGTTGTAAGGATTATATTTGCTATTACAGTATTTATTGCGAGCAATAATATTTAATTCCATGACAAAAAAAAACATCCTACTTATTCTCTTTTTTATAACGTTTTCTTCCTTGGCTTTTGGCCAATCGAAATTGGAAAAAATGATGGATAAAATGTATGATAAAATAGAAGGCGATTCGGCAAAGCCTAAAAAGAATTCTTTTTTTGCCGTTCCTATTTGGGGTGTATCACCCGAAACGGGTTGGCAATTAGGTATGAGTTTGGTGTATTTATACCGAAATAAAAACGATTCAAATACACGTCCTTCTTTAATCAGATTAAATGCACAAACTACTGAGCTAGACCAATACAGCATTAGGCCTTATATTGATTTATTTACCAAAAATAACAAGTATAATATCAAAGCAAGTTATACTTTTAGAAAGTTCAATGAGTATTATTGGGGTATAGGAAACGAAACACCAAATTCAAATAAAGCTCTATACGATTTTTCACAAAACAGGTTGCAGTTACGTGTAACGAAACAAGTATTTAAAGGCATTTATTTAGGAATTCAATCGGAGCAAAATTTAACAAATGGTTTCAATTTTAAAGGAGATTCTTTGTTTGAAAAAAAGGAAGTTGTTGGCAATAATGGTAGCTTTACATCTGGCTTAGGTTTGGTGGTAAGTTTTGATACCAGAAACCAAATTTATTACCCCACCAAAGGCCATTTTGTTGACATTACAACCCTTTTTAATCAAGCAGTATTTGGTAGTGAATTTAACTTTAACAACTTAAGCATAGATGCCCGAAAATACATTAAACTTTGGAATGAAAATGTGTTGGCTTTGCAAGGTTTTGCTAACTTAAACGATGGCAATATTCCTTTTAAACAATTGGCTACAATTGGCAGTGAATCATTCATGCGAGGGTATTATAATGGTAGGTTTAGAGACCATCATGCCATGGCTTTTCAAGCAGAATTAAGGAAAAAAGTTTGGGGACCCATATCATTAACTTTCTTTGGTGGATTTGGAAATGTAGCCAATCAAAGTTCCTTGTTATTTACTAATATAAAACCAAATTATGGAATAGGTTTTAGTGCCATTGCCATCAGGCGCGAACATGTAAATATCAGAATAGATTATGGTAGAGGAGAAAATGGAATTCAAGGATTTTATTTTACCATGAACGAAGCTTTTTAGTGAGCACTTGCCACACCATGAATGGCGTTGCTAATGGCTAAAATTAGTTCAGGATTTTTTTCAAATGCATTACCAACTACTACTACATCGGCACCAGCATTGGCGGTAGCCAAAGCTTGTTCTATACTTCTAATTCCACCACCTATAAATAGTGGTAAATCTATTGCATTTTTTATATCTTGAATCATAGAAGTAGAAATAGGATTATTGGCACCACTTCCTGCATCCATATACATAACTTTTAGTCCTAACATTTCGCCAGCCATTGCTGTGCATACTGCAATATTATTTTTATCTGCAGGAATGGGTGTGGTATTACTCATGTACATTACACTGGTAATGTTTCCACCATCTACAATCATGTATGCAGTAGGAATAACCTCAATGCCTGATTTTTTTAAACCTGGCGCTGCCAATACATGTTTGCCAATTAACAAATCAGGATTACGGCCGCTAATCATACTTAAAAATAAAATGGCATCGGCTTCATCATGCACTTGCATAATATTTCCTGGAAATAATAATACCGGAATTTCAGTTACCGATTTAATAATTGAAATACTTTTATTCCAAAAACCATTGGTAATTAAACTTCCACCAACCAATATCAAATCTACTTTTGCCTCATTGCAAAGCTTACAAGTTTGAATTAATTGCGCTTCATTCAAAACACTGTCGGGGTCAATTAAAACAGCTAATTGCTTTTGCTTATTTTGTCTTTTTTGATTTAAGTGATGTAGTATTTGTTTTGTCAAAATATTGGCTTTCTATTGAAATGCTTTTCATGGCAAATAAAGTAATTTTTTTTGTTAAATTATAAAGTGAGGCTTAATTATTATATATTTAATTTTCATAAACTTAATTGTTCAAGTAAATTTTAGAAATACTCGTTTTTAAAATTGTAAAACACATTTCACAAATCATTGTATATCAGTTTTTGTGTTAAATGGTTTTAATGTTTCAAACTGCTATTTTTACTAAAAAAATTTGTATTTTATAATAGACAAAAAAATTACAAAGTGTTTACTCCCAAATTGCTAGATGCTTGTTAACATTGGGAAAAAAAATGTGCGAAAATACCTTATGCACAGCCCAACATTCAATAAATATAGCCCTTGCAAGGTGCTAGAAAAAAATATGTGGATATACCAATTTGAAAATGTGTTTTGAACCTTGCACTTTTGATTGACCCATTATCGCTATCATTTAAAACCATAAATAATTTTTAGCTTTAATAGTTTCTTTAATAAAAAAACACGTCAATAACACTTTGTAACACATGAGCAAGTCAACAAAAAAAACTAGCGAGACTAAAGGTCTAAAAATTGAAAGACATTTTACCAAAGAAGGTGTGAGTCCATATGATATGTTTGAATATGACTATCGTACTTCTATTATAAAAAACACCAATGGAAGTGTAGTATTTGAATTGAAGAATGTGGAAGTTCCTAGCTCGTGGAGTCAAGTGGCTACTGATGTGTTGGCACAAAAATATTTTAGAAAAGCAGGAGTTCCCCAGCCTGACGGAACCCTTGGACAAGAAACAAGCGTAAAACAAGTAGCGCATAGAATGGCTCATTGTTGGATGAAATGGGGCGAAGAATATGGATACTTTGACTCAAGAGATGATGCGCAAATTTTTTATGAAGAAATGGCATTTATGATCGTTGGTCAATATGCTGCACCAAACTCCCCACAATGGTTCAATACTGGTTTGCATAGCTCATATGGAATTACTGGAAAGCCGCAAGGACATTATTTTGTAAATCCTAGAACTGGTGAATTAGAAAAATCAACTTCAGCATATGAACGTCCTCAACCGCATGCTTGCTTTATACTTTCGGTGGATGATGATTTGGTAAACGATGGTGGAATTATGGACCTTTGGGTTCGTGAGGCCCGAATATTTAAATACGGTTCTGGTGTTGGAACTAATTATTCAAAAATTAGAGGTTCATCAGAAAAATTAAGTGGCGGTGGAACTTCATCGGGATTAATGAGTTTTTTAAAAATAGGTGACAGGGCTGCTGGCGCAATAAAATCGGGTGGAACTACACGTAGAGCCGCTAAAATGGTTTGCTTAGACTTAGACCATCCCGAAATAGTGGAGTTCATTAATTGGAAAAAAAATGAAGAAAAGAAAGTGGCAGCTCTTATTGCCGCAGGCTATGCAAGCGATTATGAAGGCGAAGCTTATGCAACAGTTTCTGGTCAAAATTCAAATAATTCAGTGCGCATTCCTCATTCGTTTTTTCATGCTTTAAATGAAGGAAAAGATTGGAATTTAACAGGAAGATCAAACGGCAAAACCATTAAATCGATTCCATCAAAAGAAATGTGGGATATGATAGCCGATGCAGCTTGGGCTTGTGCCGATCCTGGTGTACAATATGATTCTACCATAAACGAATGGCATACTTGTCCTGAAGGTGGTAGAATAAATGCTTCTAACCCTTGTTCGGAATACATGTTTTTGGACAATACAGCTTGTAATTTAGCTTCGCTCAATTTAATGAAATACTTTGATGCTGATACTTTAACTTTTGATGTAAAAGGCTTTGAACACAGCAGCAGGTTATGGACTATGGTATTAGAAATATCAGTGTTAATGGCGCAGTTTCCTTCCAAAGAAGTAGCACAACTTTCATACGATTACAGGACTTTAGGTTTAGGTTATGCTAACTTAGGCTCTATGTTAATGATAGCTGGAATTCCTTACGATTCACCAAAAGGATTTGCTATTTGCGGAGCAATAACCGCTATTTTAAATGGAGTTGCTTATCAAACTTCGGCCGAAATGGCTAAATATTTGGGTACATTTACCCGTTACGAAGAAAACAAAAAACACATGTTACGTGTAATGCGTAACCACCGTTATGCAGCTTATAACACACCAGAAGCTTACGAAGGAATTACAGTAAAACCAGTAGGAATAGATCCTAAATATTGCCCTGATTATTTATTAACTGCGGCTACCAATGCTTGGGACAAAGCAGTTCAAATGGGCGAGCAATATGGTTACAGAAATGCACAAGCTACTGTGATAGCTCCTACTGGAACTATTGGTTTGGTAATGGATTGTGATACTACTGGAATTGAGCCTGATTTTGCTTTAGTAAAATTCAAAAAATTATCGGGTGGTGGTTATTTTAAAATCATTAATTCTGGAGTGCCAGCGGCCTTAAAAAACTTAGGTTACAAACAAGCAGAAATTGATATTATAGAAAAATATGCCATCGGACATGCATCTATAAAAGGTGCGCCACATATTAATCCTGAAAGTTTAAAATTCCATGGATTTAACAATGAGGAAATTGAAATAATAGACAAAGCCGCTGCGGGTGCTTTTGAAATTGGTTTTGTATTTAATCATTGGACTTTAGGCGAAGCTTGTTTGCAACGTTTAGGATTTACAGAAGCTGATTATAATAGTCATTCATTTAATTTACTGCGTAAATTAGGGTTTACTAAAACAGAAATAGAAGAAGCCAACGATTATATATGCGGAACCATGACAGTAGAAGGTGCGCCTTATTTAAAAGACGAACATTTACCAGTATTTGATTGTGCCAATAAATGTGGCAATAAAGGCGAAAGATACATAGCCGCAACAGGTCATATTAGAATGATGGCCGCTGCTCAACCTTTTTTAAGTGGTGCTATTTCAAAAAC
>CAMCQX010000057.1 GCA_945876985.1 Chitinophaga pinensis | reverse complement strand
AGTTTTTATTTTGTGAATGTTTTCTTAATTGTTTTGTGTTCTATTTATTAAATGTCGTTTCTCTTGTCGTCCATTAACAAAAACCGTTTTAGTTTTTTCCGTCTTGTTTTAACCCTTTCCGCTGTCGTCATAAAATGAGTGCTAACTTGTATATACCCCTGACTTTATCAGGCATATCCACCCATTTTTGGAGAGATAACCCTGAAAGGTGTCAGGTTTTATTTAAACAAATGTATTTGAATATTTGGCTAATCCAAATCCATAATCACTATTTTCGAAAACCCAAAAAAAGTTTTTTAAAAACTATCGTCTATCGTCCATCGTCTATCAACCAACAACTACTTATTCAAATACTTCTTCAACTCAGTTTCTAAATCATCTTTATAAAGATTTTTAGCAATGATTTCTCCTTTGGGATTGAGTAAAAAATTGGTGGGAATTAGTTCAACATGGAATGAGTCAATGAGTGCACTTTTCCATCCATTAAAGTCACAAATAAAATAAGGCCAAGGATACACTTCGCGTGCCATAACTACATGGTAAGTTTCTGGTTTTTGGTCAATGCCAATGCTTACAATATTGAATTTTTTACCATCTATAAATTTATTGTCTTTGTATTTTAAATAGGTAGTTGTTAAATCCAAATTGTTGGTTAAAGAAGGTAAGTCCCAACTAGCCCAAAACTGTATGAGCGTATAACTGCCTTTTAATTGCTTAATATTAAAATCTCTGTTGTTATATAATTTACCTGAAAAATCAGGACACTGGTTACCAATTTCAGGTGTATTATCTATTAAAAAGTTTAAACTAAACATAGCAAAACCTAATACAATTCCATATTTAATTTTATTTTTAATCAATTCGGGTAATGTCAGCACCAATGGCATTTAAACGCGTATCAATAAATTGGTAACCTCTGTCTATTTGTTCTATATTATTAATGGTAGAAGTTCCTTCGGCTGCTAAAGCCGCAATTAACATAGCCACTCCCGCTCTAATATCGGGGCTACTCATGGTAATACCACGTAATTTTTGTTCCCTGTTACTACCAATTACCACTGCTCTGTGTGGATCGCATAAAATAATTTTAGCACCCATATCTATCAAATTATCTACAAAGAAAAGGCGGCTTTCAAACATCCATTGATGAATTAAAACGGAACCTTTAGCTTGGCTTGCTGTAACCAATGCAATTGAAATTAAGTCGGGGGTAAAGGCTGGCCAAATGCCATCTCTAATGGTTAACATAGAACCATTAATAAGGCTTTCAATTTTGTAAGAATCTTGTTGAGGAATAAAAATATCATCACCTCTAAATTCCATTTGAATACCCATTCGTCCAAATATTTTAGGAATGTTTCCTAACGATGGAATAGAACAGTTTTTAATAGTAATTTCAGAATTGGTGGCGGCTGCTAAACCAATAAAGCTTCCTATTTCTATCATGTCGGGTAACATTCGGTGAGTGCAGCCACCCAAACTATTTACACCTTCAATTACTAATAAATTAGAACCAACACCAGTAATTTTTGCACCCATGCTATTTAGCATTTTGCAAAGCTGTTGCAAATAAGGTTCGCAGGCAGCATTATAAATGGTGGTTTTACCTTTGGCTAACACAGCAGCCATTAAAATATTGGCAGTTCCGGTAACAGATGCTTCGTCCAAAACCATGTAGTTTCCTTGTAAGTTTTTTGCATCAATGCTATAAAACTTTTCATCGTGGTTATAATCAAAACGAGCGCCCAAAGCTTCAAATCCACGGAAGTGTGTATCTAAATGTCTGCGACCAATTTTATCACCACCTGGTTCAGGAATAAATGCTTTTCCAAATCGACCTAAAAGCGGTCCAATAATCATCACAGAACCACGTAAACTTGCGCCTTTCTTTTTAAATTCATCACTTAAAAGATATTCTAAATTTACATTTTTGGCAATGAAAGAATAAGTATCCTCATTTATTTTTTCAACTACCACGCCCATATCGGCCAGGAGTTCTATTAATTTTATTACATCTCTAATATTGGGAATATTTTCAATGATTACTTTTTCTTCCGTAATAAGCACCGCACTTATAATTTGCAATGCTTCGTTTTTAGCTCCTTGCGGAATTAATTCACCTCTTAATTGGTTTCCACCTTTTACTTTAAATGATGCCATTTTTATATAATTATTACTGCGAAATTATATTTTTAAATGACTTTTTATTTAAAATTTTTACCACATCTGACAACAATTAGACAATTGTACTACCCAAAATAATATCTTCTACAATGATATGTTTTTCAGTAACTTTATAAACTACAATCCATCTTTTTTCAAATGTTGCGCATCTTAAATTGTTTTTTGATAAAATATAATTTCTACAAATTGCATATGCAAAAGGATTTTTCTGTAAATCTAGCATAAAATCAATTAGTCTTTGTGCATAATTTATTGCAGTTAGAGGCATTTTATAAGTAGTAACAATAAAGTCGGCAATTTCTTCAACTTTATTGTTGGCTCTGTATTTAACCAATAATTCTCTCATTGATTTTTTAACTTATTTTCCAAAGTAGATAATAAATTATTTTTAAAACTTTTGAAAGGAATTGTATCTAACAAATCATGATCATCAATTACCTCAATACCAACTTCTGATTTTGATAATGCCTTCAACAAATCGATTATACTTTTACCAGTTTCGGTAGAATCATCTATTTCAACAAAGTGTTTCATATTTTTTATTTTAAACAAAAGTACAATTTTTATATTCAAATAATTGTTTTCGTTTTAATATTTTCATCATTAGCCAACTGCCAGAAGCCAGCCGCTAGCTGCCCTTCCAAAAATATTCCAAAATCTTCTGAACTTTTTGAGTAATTTTGTGTTGGTTTTTATATAAATGAGTCACACAAATAACAAGGAAATTATCATCAAAGGCGCTCGTGCACACAATCTTAAAAATATTGATGTAAACATAAAGCGAAATAAATTAACAGTAGTTACAGGAGTTTCAGGTTCAGGTAAGTCGAGTTTGGTTTTTGATACGCTTTACGCTGAAGGACAACGCAGGTACGTAGAAAGTTTATCGGCTTATGCGAGGCAATTTTTGGGTAAAATGAATAAACCTGATGTAGATTATATTCATGGTATTTCGCCTTCCATTGCCATTGAACAGAAAGTTAATACCCGAAATGCGCGATCAACGGTTGCTACTTCTACCGAAATTTACGATTATTTAAAACTTCTTTTTGCAAGAACTGGCGTAACATTTTCGCCCATCAGTGGCAATATGGTAAAGCGCCATTCCATTGACGATGTGGTGCAATATATTTTGGCATTGCCCCAAAACACCAAGGCCTATTTATTGGTAGCAATTATCGACAAGGACAATGAATTAAGAAAACAATTAGAAGTGTTTTTGCAAACAGGTTTCAATCGCTTGTTTTTAAATGAAAAAATGCTCGACATTGAAGACTTTTTGAATGATGATGACTTATTAAAAAAGACCGTAAAATCAAAAACAAAATTGTTTTTAATGATTGACCGTTTTGCGGTGCAACAAAATGATGAAGACTTTTTAAACCGCATTTCTGATTCTATTCAAACTGCTTTTTTTGAGGGTTCGGGTGAATGTACTTTGCATACCATTGATGAAAACGAAAACAAGAAAGATTTTTTGTTTAACAATCGTTTTGAATTAGATGGACAAAAATTTGAGGAGCCAAGTGTCAATTTATTTAGTTTCAATAATCCTTTTGGAGCTTGTAAAACTTGTGAAGGCTTGGGAAATGTAATTGGAATAGATGAAGATTTGGTAGTGCCTGATAAAGGTTTGTCCATATTTGAAGATGCCATTGTGCCTTGGAAAGGCGAGAAAATGCAAGAATGGAAACATCAGTTTGTACAGATTTCCAGGAAAAATGATTTCCCAATTCACAGATCCTATTTTGAATTGAATGAATCGCAAAAAGATTTTTTATGGCATGGTGGAAAAGATTGGTTGGGATTAGATGGGTTTTTTAAAGACTTAGAAAAACAAACGTATAAAATTCAATACCGTGTAATGTTAGCACGTTACCGTGGTAAAACTACTTGCCCTGATTGTAAAGGAACAAGATTGCGCAGCGATGCTAATTTTGTGAAATTAGTGAACGAAAATAAAACCAAACATATTTATTATTTTCAAGGTGAAAGCAAATATGCTTGTCTTTCGGTGATTTTACTTATGAGCATTGACGATTGTGTAGATTATTTTAAAAATTTAAAATTATCAGAAACACATCAGAAAATTGCCAATCGAATTTTGATTGAAATAAGCAATCGTTTAAATTTTTTACAAAATGTAGGTTTGGGTTATTTGTCGTTAAACAGACTTTCAAATACCTTAAGTGGTGGCGAAACGCAACGTATAAATTTGGCTACTTCATTGGGTTCAAGTTTGGTGGGTTCCTTATATATTTTAGATGAACCAAGTATTGGTTTACATCCGCGCGATACCGAAAACTTAATAACAGTATTGCAAAAATTACGTGATATTGGTAACACTGTGGTGGTGGTAGAACATGATGAAGAAATTATGCAAACAGCCGATGAAATCATTGACATTGGTCCCTTGGCAGGAATTCATGGTGGCGAAAAAGTTTCGCAAGGAAATATAGACTTTATAAAAAATGATACCAATAGTTTAACGGGTAAATTTCTTTCTGGTGTTAAAAAAATAGAAGTGCCAAGCAAGCGCAGAAAGTGGAAAGATTTTATAGAAATAAAAGGCGCAAGGCAACATAACTTAAAAGGTTTTGACGTTAAATTTCCATTGCATGCATTTACGGTGGTTACTGGTGTTTCGGGAAGTGGAAAAACTACTTTAATCAAAAAGATTTTATACCCAGCTATTCAAAAGCATTTGGGTAATTACAGTGGCGAAAAAACAGGTGCGCACGAAAGCATCAGTGGCGATATAAAAACCATTACTCAAATAGAAATGGTGGATCAAAATCCAATTGGAAAATCGAGCAGAAGTAACCCCATTACTTATATCAAAGCTTACGATGCCATAAGGGATTTATACTCGCAATTACCCATTTCAAAAGCACGTGGATTTAAACCACAACATTTTAGTTTTAACGTAGAAGGTGGCCGTTGTGAAACTTGCCAAGGTGAAGGCGAAGTTACCATTGAAATGCAGTTTATGGCCGATATTCATTTGCTTTGTGAAGATTGCCATGGGCAACGTTTTAAAGAGGAAGTATTGGATGCAAAACACAATGATAAAAACATCAGTGAATTGCTCAGCATGAGTGTGGATGAAGCCTTGGAATTTTTTCATGATGAAACAACCATTGCCAATAAAATTAGACCATTGAGCGATGTTGGTTTAGGATATATAAAATTAGGACAAAGTAGCAATACTTTAAGTGGGGGAGAAGCGCAACGAGTAAAGCTGGCTTCGTTCCTTGGTAAACGTGCAAGTTCAGAACATGTATTATTTATTTTTGATGAACCAACTACTGGTTTACATTTTAACGATATCAATAAATTATTGACTTCGTTTAACGCATTAATTGACCAAGGACATACCATTATAGTAATTGAACACAATATGGATGTGGCTAAGTGTGCTGATTATATTGTAGACCTTGGTCCGCAAGCTGGCGATGAAGGTGGATACCTTGTTTTTGCTGGCTTACCCGAAGATTTAGCAAATAATAAAAAGAGTTATACCGCTCCTTATTTGAAAGCAAAGTTGAAGTAATTTCAAACCTGACAGGTTTTTAAAACCTGTCAGGTTTGAACGATAAAACTTTAAAATAAAATGCTATGAATTCCATTCAAACAAAATCAAACAAACAAGCATATATTTTATTGGGGAGTTCAGTAATTATTACCTTGTTTTTGTTTTATATAGATGAAGGGTATTACAATTTTAAATGGATGTTGCAATTATCAAATTGGTTTGCTTTTGTAATTTATATAATACCAGTTTTTGGCTTTCAATTATTAGTTTTAAAATTAATTAGTAAAATATTTTCTTATCAAATTTCTACTATTCTCAGTATAATTATTGGTGCTATCATTGGATTAATATTGGTCATTTACTTATTAACTAAATAATCGGATTTAAATAAAAACAAAAAAGCCATTTCAAATTATTTGAAATGGCTTTTTTATGTTATTTGCTAACGGCTTATTAAAAACTAAGCATCAATTTTAGCATACTTAGCATTTGCTTCTATGAATTCTCTACGTGGTGGAACTTCATCGCCCATGAGCATACTAAAAATTCTATCAGCTTCTACTGCGCTTTCTAAATTCACTTGTTTTAAAGTTCTAGTATCAGGGTTCATGGTAGTGCTCCATAATTGTTCAGCATTCATTTCTCCCAAACCTTTATAGCGTTGAATTCCTACTGTGTCGGGGTTTGCGCCTTTGGCAATTCTTAACACTGCATCACTTCTTTGCGCTTCAGTCCAGCAATACTCTTCGTCTTTTCCTTTTTTTACTAAGTATAAAGGTGGTTGAGCAATATAAACATAACCAAACTCCAATAACTCTTTCATGTAACGGAAAAACAATGTTAAAATCAAAGTACGAATATGACTTCCATCCACATCGGCATCCGTCATAATGATAATTTTATGGTAACGTAATTTTGTTAAATTCAATGCTTTTGCATCTTCAGGAGTTCCAATGGTAACACCCAAACCTGTAAACATATTTTTTATTTCTTCGTTTTCGTAGATTTTATGCTCCATTGCTTTTTCTACGTTTAATATTTTTCCACGTAAAGGCAATATGGCTTGGAATACACGGTTTCTTCCTTGCTTAGCAGTTCCACCAGCCGAATCTCCCTCCACTAAGTATATTTCACATTGTGCAGGATCTGTTTCTTGGCAATCTGCTAATTTTCCTGGTAATCCGCTTCCGGTTAATGCACCTTTACGTTGCACCATTTCACGGGCTTTTTTAGCAGCAGCTCTTGCAGTAGCAGCTAATATTACTTTTTGAACTATAAGTCTTGCTTCTTTAGGATTTTCTTCTAAATAATTGGTTAACATTTCACCAACACATTGGTCTACTGCACCAGTAACATCGCTATTACCTAGTTTGGTTTTAGTTTGACCTTCAAACTGTGGCTCTTGTACTTTTACCGAAATTACTCCAGTTAAACCTTCTCTAAAGTCATCACCTGATATTTCAATTTTTACATTCTTTAATAAACCTTCTTTATCTGCATAGTTTTTTAAAGTACGCGTTAACGCACGTCTAAAACCTGCTACGTGAGTTCCACCTTCAATGGTATTGATATTGTTTACATAAGAATGTAAGTTTTCGGTATAACCATTATTATAAATCATGGCAACTTCAACTGGCACGCCATTTTTTTCACCTTCTACATAAATTGGTTCAGGTAAAATTTTATCGCGTGTTCCATCCAAATACATTACAAATTCTCTTAATCCACCTTCACTATGAAAAGTTTCTTTTTTTGTATTGCCTTCATCATCTGGTCTATCATCGTGTAAATGGATAATAATTCCTTTATTTAAAAAAGCCAATTCTCTTAAACGAGCAGCAATGGTTTCGTATTTATAAACTACTTCAGTAAAAATAGAAGCATCTGGTTCAAAATAAATGGTTGTTCCATTTTTTGGTGTTTCACCTACAACTTTTACATCGTAAAGTGGTTTACCACAGCTATATTCTTGTTGAAATATTTTACCCTCGCGATGAACAGTAGCTCTTAATAAAGTAGAAAGTGCATTTACACAACTTACACCCACACCATGTAAACCACCAGAAACTTTATAAGTATCTTTATCAAATTTTCCACCGGCATGTAATACAGTCATTACAACCTCTAATGCCGATTTATTTTCTTTGGTCATAATTCCTGTTGGAATTCCACGACCATCATCTTCTACTGTAATTGACTCACCTGGATTAATGGTTACAGTAATGTTTTTACAGTAACCAGCTAATGCTTCATCAATGGAGTTATCTACCACCTCATAAACTAAGTGATGTAAACCACGAACTCCTATATCACCTATGTACATTGCAGGACGCTTACGAACTGCTTCTAAACCTTCTAATACCTGAATATTGTCGGCTGAATAATTGCTTTTGTCTTCCATTAAATTGATTAAAAATATTAT
>CAMCQX010000056.1 GCA_945876985.1 Chitinophaga pinensis | reverse complement strand
AAAATATTAATGAAAGAAATGAAGCAATAAATAACAATTTATCTGTGGTAGTAAATTTTTTGAACATAGTTTTTTTATTTAATTTATATAGTTAAACAAGATTAAGTTATTTAAGTTTTAAAAGCATGAAAATTTTATTTTTAACTTTTTTGAAATTACTTAATTCATTCAATATGTCAGTACTTTTTTTATTGTTTCAACGTTTTAAACAGCCTTATTTTCACGATTGATATTAAAAAAAAATCCCAATAACAATTCGTTACTGAGATTTTTTATATTGTAATTACATGTTGGTTAGTAATTCAAGGAAGATGCTTACAGCATGACGTTTCCTCAAGACGAACACCACTTCAACAAGCTCAGTTACCAGCCAGAAGCCAGCTGTTTATTATGCACTGCAAGTAACACAACCTTCTTCCATGGTACAAGTTTGCCCTGTAAAATCAGTTGTTATTTCATCTACATTATTACCAATAGGTACATTTGCATTTACTATTGTTTCGTTTTCAATTACCGGAACCAATGGTTCCATGTCGTTTGTACCTTGTTTTTCAATAGTAAACTGAACTGCTTGTGTGGCAGCTTGTGAGCGTAAATAATACATACCAGTTTTTAATCCTTTTTTCCAAGCATAAAAATGCATAGACGTTAGTTTTGAAGTGCTCGGGCTATCTACAAATAAATTTAACGATTGCGATTGACAGATATAAGCTCCTCTATCGGCAGCCATATCAATTAAGTTACGTTGTTTTATTTCCCAAACTGTTTTGTATAATTCTTTTAAGTCTTCGGGTATTTCGTGAATGTTTTGAACAGAACCATTATTAGCAATAATTTTATTTTTCATGTCGTTGGTCCAAAGTCCTAATTGAACTAAATCCTTTAACAAATGTTTATTTACCACTACAAACTCGCCACTTAATACCCTACGCGTATAAATATTTGATGTATATGGCTCAAAACATTCGTTATTACCCAATATTTGCGATGTAGAAGCGGTTGGCATAGGCGCAACTAATAATGAGTTTCTTACGCCATGTTCTATTACTTCTGCGCGCAATGCTTCCCAATTCCAGTTTTCAGTAGCACTCACATCCCACATATCAAATTGGAATATTCCTTTTGATAAAGGTGAACCTTTAAATGTTTGGTAAGCACCTTCTCTTTTTGCAATATCTTTACTAGCTGTCATGGCTGCAAAATAGATGGTTTCAAAAATATTTTTGTTCATTTCCTTGGCAGCATCACTTTCAAAAGGCATGCGCAACATAATGAACACATCGGCCAAACCTTGAATTCCTAATCCAATAGGACGATGCCTTAAGTTGGAGTTTCTTGCTTCTTCTACTGGATAATAATTGTTGTCAATTATTTTATTTAAATTTAGCGTTACTTGATAGGTTACTTCATATAATTTTTGATGATCAAACTTACCATCAATCACAAAGCGTGGCAATGCAATAGATGCTAAGTTACAAACTGCTACTTCATCAGGGCTGGTAAATTCCATAATTTCAGTACATAAATTACTGCTTTTTATGGTTCCTAAATTCTGTTGATTGCTTTTTCTGTTCGCAGCATCTTTGTATAGCATATAAGGTGTGCCAGTTTCTATTTGCGATTCCATGATAGCAAACCATAAATCTTGTGCTTTTATAGTTCTACGTGCTTTTCCTTCAACTTCATATTTGGTGTAAAGCGTTTCAAATTCTTCACCCCAACAATCACTTAATCCAGGTGCTTCATTAGGACAAAATAAACTCCATTCGCCATTGTCTTCTACACGTTTCATAAATAAATCGCAAATCCATAATGCATAAAATAAATCACGGGCGCGCATTTCCTCTTTACCATGGTTTTTACGTAAATCCAGAAAAGCAAAAACATCAGCATGCCAAGGCTCTAAATATATTGCGAAAGCACCTTTACGTTTTCCGCCTCCTTGATCAACATAACGAGCAGTATCATTGAACACACGTAACATAGGAACAATTCCATTACTAGTTCCGTTGGTTCCACCAATATAACTTCCAGTTGCTCTTATGTTATGAATAGCTAATCCAATTCCTCCAGCACTTTGCGATATTTTTGCTGTTTGTTTCAACGTATCGTAAATGCCTTCAATGCTATCATCTTTCATGGTTAACAAAAAGCAACTACTCATTTGTGGTTTTGGTGAACCAGCATTAAATAGGGTAGGAGTAGCATGAGTAAACCAACGTTCACTCATTAAGTTATAAGTTTTTATAACGTTTTCAATATCGTTTTTGTGAATGCCAATTGCCACACGCATATACATGTGTTGAGGACGTTCAGCTACTTTACCGTCTATGCGTAATAAATATGCTTTTTCTAGTGTTTTAAAACCAAAATAATCAAAAGCAAAGTCACGGTCGTATATAATTGTACTGTCAAGTAATTCAGCATTGGCTTGAATAATTTCAAACACATCTTCAGCTAATAATGGAATTCTTTTACCACTTCCTATATCGGTGTAGTTATACAATTTTTCCATTGTTTCTGAAAATGACTTCAAGGTATTTTTATGTAAATTGCTTATTGCAATTCTACTTGCCAAAAGTGCATAATCAGGATGTTTGGTAGTTAATGAAGCAGCAGTTTCAGCAGCTAAATTATCTAGTTCAGTAGTTGGTACGCCATCATATATTCCTTGAACTACTTTTTTAGCTACATCAATTGGGTCAATTAATGGGCTTAAGCTGTAACTCAATTTTTCAATACGAGCAGTTACTTTATCAAACTTAACACTTTCTATTTTGCCGTTTCTTTTTAATACAAACATATTATGAATTATGAATTATGAATTATGAATTATGAATTAATTTAAGGGAAAAATTCTTAGCTTATAATTCTGTTATTTTATTTATTTTTTTAAATCTGTAATGCTTTACCTAATACATTCTTTGTATACTTTCACAAATTCTTAAAAGTCTTCCTCAAGAGAAAATGCATGAGATTCTTTTCCTCCCATTACACCTGCTTTTTGATAATCACCCACTCTTTTTTCAAAGAAATTAGTTTTACCTTGCAATGAAATCATTTCCATAAAGTCAAACGGATTGGTAGTATTATATATTTTTTTATAACCTAATTCTGATATCCATCTATCGGCTACAAATTCTATATATTGTTGCATCAATTTGGCATTCATTCCAATCAAATCAACGGGCAATGCTTCTGAAACAAACTCTTTTTCTATTGTTACTGCTTCGCCAATTATTGTATGCACTTCATCTTCTGTTAATTGATTACTTAACATGCTATAAAGCAAACAAGCAAATTCACAATGCAAGCCTTCATCTCTGCTTATTAGTTCATTACTAAAAGTAAGTCCAGGTAAAAGTCCACGTTTTTTCATCCAAAAAATAGAACAAAAACTACCGCTGAAGAATATTCCTTCTACTGCAGCAAATGCTACTAAACGTTGTGCAAAAGTTCCGTTTTCTATCCAACGCAAAGCCCACTCAGCTTTCTTTTTTACAGCAGGAACTGTTTCTATAGCGTGAAACAAACGGTCTTTTTCTTTTGAATCGTTAATATAAGTATCTATTAATAAAGCATAAGTTTCACTATGAATATTTTCCATCATTATTTGAAATCCATAATAACATCTTGCCTCTGGCAACTGCACTTCACGCATAAAATTTACCGCAAGGTTTTCATTTACGATTCCATCGCTGGCAGCAAAAAAAGCAAGAATATGAGAAATGAAATGACGCTCACCATCATTTAACTTAGCCCAATCTTTTAAATCATCGCTTAAATCAATTTCTTCAGCAGTCCAAAAACTTGCTTCATGTTTTTTATAAAGTTCCCATATTTTAGGATAATTAATTGGAAGTAAAACAAAACGATCTTTGTTTTCTCTCAATAATAACTCTTCTTGATTTTGCATTTAATTAAAATTTTTTTAATGATTTTTTTTACTGATTTATAATTTCAAATATTTTTATAAATATTGAGTAATAAAAAAATAAGTTAAGTAAAAAAATATTTCAAGTTTTTATTTTAAATACTTCTTTTTGTTATCACAATGCAATTATAGTAATTGGAGTTTTAGTAAATTTTAAAAGTTAATCACAGTGATGTTAATATCGTAGTTAAACCTAGTAATGATAGGCATTTGAGGCATGCTAATATTTAATTTTCAACAAATAATCAAGGTGTTTGGTTTTAATAAAACTATTTCTACATCCAGTAAAATAGACATAAAACAAAAAAGCACTTTCTTTTTGGAAAGTGCTTTTTATTTAAATAATTCAAAATTAAATTATCCTGCCAAAGTTCTAAATAATAAAAACAATAAACCTGACAAAATAATAGTAACAGGTAATGTTAAAATCCATGCAATTGCAATATTTCTGATGGTACCTCCTTGTAGGTTTTTCATACCTTTTGTTGCTACCATACTTCCCGCAACTCCCGATGAAAGAACATGAGTGGTACTAACCGGTAAAGCAAATGCAGTGGCCATACCTATAGTAACTGCAGCTACTAATTCACTCGATGCACCTTGAGCATAATTTAAATGTTGCTTACCAATTTTTTCACCAATAGTTTTCACTATTCTTTTCCATCCTATCATGGTTCCTAATCCTAGTGAAATTGAAATCATAATGATTACCCAACTTGGTGAATATTCAGTAATGGTTTTAACACCAGTTACAGATGCTTTCAAACTTGATTTATCTTCATCGCTTAAAGCAATTGTTTTACTTTTTCTCAGTTTTTCAATTTCTTTTCCTAACTTTATTGCTCCTTGTCTAACTTCAAATTTTTCATTTACAGTCAAACTATCTAACTGTTTTGAACAAATAATTTTGTTCACTTTATTAGAAATTGCTAAAACTTTTGCTAATTCTAAACTGTCTTCTTTAGTAATTTGTGTTACTATTGTTTTATGCAAAATTGAATCTACCAGGGTAATTTCTTGTTTTACTTTAGGTAAGTTTACGTTTGGATTCAATGCAAAATAACTTGGTGCAATGGCAACAAGAATTAACATGACTAACCCAATTCCTTTTTGCCCATCGTTACTTCCATGGAAAAAACTGACAAGAGTACATGTTAATAGCAATACAATTCTTATCATAAATGGAGGTGGATCATTGGTTTTTGGTGCCTTAAATATTGATTTATTTTTTATACTTACTCTTAACAAGTACATAATTAATATAGTTAAACTAAAACCTACAATTGGTGAAACCAATAAACTTAAACCAATATCACTGGCTTTACCCCAGTTTACATAATTGCCGCTTTTTTCGGCAATAAATGAATAAGCCAAACCAACTCCTAAAATACTACCAACTAAAGTATGAGAACTTGAACATGGAATTCCAAAATACCAAGTGCCCAAATTCCAAACTATAGCAGTGATTAATAATGCCATTACTAATGCTACACTGTGGTAAATATTTTGGTCGGTTAATATTTCTACCGGAATTAAATAACTAATTCCCATGGCTACAGCAATTCCTCCTGTAAAAACACCAACGCTGTTACATACCCCACTCCAAATTACAGCCACCCAAGGTTTAAGAGAGTTTGTGTAAATTACTGTGGCCACTGCATTTGCAGTATCGTGAAAGCCGTTAATAAATTCAAAGGCACAAGCTGCAACTAAGCAAACTATAAGCAGAAATGTTAAGGTTGGGTCTAATCCAAACATGATTATAAAAGTTTAATTTGTAATTTTTATTTTAAATCGCAATATTAAGGAATTGTAAAGTCATATTTTCTATTTTATAAAAAAATAGTTTTTTTCTTGAAATCTATCTTATTATTGTAACAATAAAAATAGATGATTTTCGTTTAAGCTATTTAATGTTTACGTGAGTTTTCCAAAATCGAAATGATTAATGAATAAAATAGTTGCTTTTTTCCTTTTGTTTTCAACTGTTGCAAATGCCCAAATTGGTGGTTACGTTCCTTTTGGATTTTTAAATAATTATTCCAATGCTAGAATTGCAGCTTTAGGCGGTAGCGCCATTGCAACGCATGATAATGATGCAAGTTTAGTAATAAATAATCCTTCCATTTTAAATGCAAATATGGATAAAAAACTATCCCTTAATTATCAAAACTATTTAGCAGATATTGGTTCAGGTTATTTTGGATATGTATTTAATTCAAAAAAAGCAGGTCCGCTGATGATAGGTGTTCAATACATTAATTACGGAACTTTTGATGGGAAAGATATTAATAATATTAATACGGGTTCTCCAGCTGCAAATGAATTTGCCATGCATATAACTACTTCCAGAATTATGAATAAGTGGAATATTGGTGCTACCGCAAAATTTGTATACTCAGTATTAGAAACGTATTCAAGTGTTGGAATGGCTGCTGATGTTGGAGCAAGTTATAAAAGCGAAGATAGCTTATCGGTTTTTACAGCTGTTATTAATAATTTAGGATATCAAATAACTACTTTTACTGGTGCTGACAGACAAATGTATCCCATGAATTTTCAAATTGGTTATAGTAAAAAGTTTGCTCATAATCCTTTAAGAATTTCAATTATAGCACACGATTTACAAAAAATAGGAGGATTGCTATATCAAAATGAAACGAAAAATAATAGAAATATAGATTTATCAACTGGATTGCCAATTCAAGAAGATTTTACCTCAATTAATTATTTAATGAGTCATGTAATTATAAATACAGAATTATTATTTGGACAAGGTTTTCATTTAAGATTTGGTTACAATGATTTAAGAAGGCGTGAATTGACAATTCCTGATTCCAGAAGTTGGGCAGGTTTTAGTTGGGGTTTTGGTTTAAAAGTAAAAAAATATATGTTTTCGTATGGAAGTGCTTCTATTTATTCTGGTAACGCTACCAATCATTTCTCAATAATTGCTAATTTGCAAGAGTTTTATAAAAAGAAAAATTAATGAAGCCAATTATCATTGCAATTGATGGATATTCATCGTGTGGAAAAAGTACAATTGCTAAAGAATTATCTAAAATATTATTATATAAATACGTTGATACAGGTGCCATGTACCGGGCCGTAACTTTATATTTTATTCAAAACAATGTGGACTTTAAAAATATTGACGAAGTAAATTCAGCTCTTTTCAAAATCAATATTTCATTTAAAATTGATGAACAAACTCAAATTCAAGAAACATTTTTAAACGGTGAAAATATTGAAGAAGAAATTAGGGTGAATCCCAGAGTTGCAGGTTTTGTGAGTGATGTAAGTTCAATCAGTGAAGTACGAAGATTTTTAGTAAAACAACAACAACAATTTGGCAAAGAAAGAGCCATTATAATGGATGGTAGAGATATTGGAACTGTTGTATTTCCCAATGCTGAATTAAAATTATTTATTACTGCAGATCCTAATGTTCGTGCGCAACGAAGATATGATGAATTAAGAAGTAAAGGGAAAGGAACAACTTTTGAAGAAGTTTTGGCTAACTTAACTAAGCGCGATTTTATTGATTCGAATAGAGATGATTCACCATTAATGAAAGCCAATGATGCCATTGAAGTGGATAACAGCAATATTAATCACCAAGAGCAATTAGAACTTATTTTAAAATTAATAAATGAAAAGATAGGTTCAAAAGCCTAATAAAATTTATTTATTCCTAAGCAACTTAATAATTTTTAATTTATCCAATAAAACAATTATGGGATAAACGGGATCTATTTCCCACCATTTTGCAGCAAAATTTGCTCTTGCTCCCGCGTGATGATGATTGTTTTGAAATAATTCACCGAGCATTAAAAAGTCAAAAACTAATGTGTTTTTAGAATAATCGTTTTCATTAAAGTTCCTGTAGCCATATTTATGTCCGGCCCAATTTACAATAGCCCCATGAATAGGACTCATTAAAAAATGAATAGGTAACAATAAATACATCCAAGGATTTGTTGCAAAATTTAGATAAAACAAAACATATGCAGTTCCAAATAAAAGGCGGCTAATCCAAGTATTAGCCATCCAATCAATTGCTTTCCATTCAGGAAAGTTGCGGTCAAATTTTTCATCAAATTTAAATTGATTGGTATGTATACCCTTAAAAATTTTATAAGTATATTTCATCATGGCAACCACTTCTTTGAAAAAATGTGGTGAATGAGGATCTTTTTCAGTATCGC
>CAMCQX010000055.1 GCA_945876985.1 Chitinophaga pinensis | reverse complement strand
GCCTGATTTTTCAAAAGAAGATTTGTATGATGCCATTTATGATTATCAGCAAAGAGAACGCAGATTTGGCAAAACATCGGAACAATTAAATTCAAACTAAAAAAAGAGAAAGCGGAATAGTTGAATGCTAATTTAAAATTCAAATTGGCTTTAAAAAGTAACTATGCACCACTTATTTCGTTATAAACAAATGATAAAAAAAATTGCAATTTTTGCATGTATAATTTTTACTTTTATTAAGCCAGTTTTTTCACAAACTGACAGTATAATACCTAGTAATTATGCAACCATAGATTATGGCGCGGCTAAAACATATATTGTGGCTGGTTTTGAAGTTTTGGGAACCAGTTATTACGATAAAAGTGTGATACAAATTATTGCTGGAATTACTTTAGGACAGAAAATTAAAATACCTTCCGATGATGTTACCAAAGCAATTACTTCGCTTTGGAAACAAAAATTATTTGATGACGTAAAAATCAGGGTTCAAAAAATTGAAGATGATAGAATTTGGTTGGAATTAGTTTTAAAAGAAAAACCTCGTTTATCTACTTTTAGTATTATTGGTGTTCGTAAAGGAAAAGCTGAAGATATTAGCAATGATTTGACCATAAAAGCAGGTCAAATTATTAATCAAAATTTACTGGTTACCATTGAAAGAGAAATAAAAAAATTCTTTGCCGATAAAGGTCGTTCTGATACCAAAGTTAAATTTGAATTGACAGATTACAATGGCGTAAAAAATACCAATAAATTAAAAATATTTGTAACTCCTGGCCCTAAAATAAAGATTGACCAAATAGAAATTATTGGTAATACTGCATTAACCGACAAGCAAGTAAGAGGTCAAATGAAAGATACTAAATGGAAACACCGACTATTTGCTAAATCAAAGTTCATAGATGATAATTTTACAGAAGACAAGAAGAAAATTGTAGAAAAATATTTGAGCATGGGTTACCGCGATGTTCAAATAGCTTCGGATTCTGTTTGGCGAGGTATTGACCAAAATGTGAATATCAAAATAGTGATCAATGAAGGTTTGAAATACTATTTTAGAAACATCAAATTCATTGGAAATTCAAAATACAAAGATGAAGATTTGACTAGAGTTTTGAATATAAACAGAGGTGATATTTATGACCAAACATTGCTTGATCAACGTTTAAATATGAGTCAGCAGGGTTTAGATATTAGCACGCTTTATATGGACGATGGCTACCTGTTTTTTAGAATAGAACCCGTGGAAGTTTTAATTGAAAACGACAGCATTGATTTAGAAATTAGAATCAGTGAAGGTGAACAAGCAAGAATAAATAAAGTAACTGTTAAAGGAAATACTAAAACCAGCGACCATGTTATTTTACGTGAGTTAAGAACAAAACCAGGACAATTATTTAGCCGTAGTGATATTACCAGAAGTTTACGCGAATTAAGCCAAATTGGTTATTTTAACCCAGAAGCATTGGGTGTAAATCCAGTTCCAAATCCAGCAACTGGAACCGTAGATATAGAATATAAAGTAGAAGAACGCGCAAACGATCAAATTGAATTATCGGGAGGTTGGGGCGCAGGAATGATTATTGGAACTTTGGGTTTAACAATTAATAATTTTTCGGCTCGAAAAGTTACAAAATCAAATGCTTGGAATCCAATTCCAAGTGGCGATGGTCAACGTATTTCTTTAAGAGCGCAAACCAACGGAACTTTTTACCAATCCTATTCTGCTTCATTTAGCGAACCTTGGTTAGGTGGAAAAAGGCCAAATGCTTTAAGTGTTTCGCTTTTTCATTCTCGCCAAACAAATGGATATGCAAGTGAAGATGCAAGAAGTACTGGTTTATTTACAACGGGTTTAACTGTTGGAATTGGAAAACGTTTAAAATGGCCTGACGATTATTTTGTATTGTCGTATTCGGGTAGTTTTCAGCAATACAATCATAAATATAGTGATAGCGTTGGCACAATTCCTCCTCAACCATATATTTCATCTATTGGCGCGGGTGTTTCAAATAATGTAAGTTTTAAAATGGTGCTGAGTCGTAATTCAACCGATCAAGTTATTTATCCAAGAACTGGTTCTAATATTTCATTGTCGTTACAGCTCACTCCGCCTTATTCATTAATATTTAGTAAGGAATCTCTTACTTCCACTGATTTAAGATGGTTAGAGTTTCATA
Organism: Chitinophaga pinensis; assembly: GCA_945876985.1. Lineage (GTDB taxonomy): Bacteria > Bacteroidota > Bacteroidia > UKL13-3 > UKL13-3 > JAAFJM01. Next base: position 6,045 of record CAMCQX010000055.1, on the reverse strand, counting down.
AATGGAAATTTGATGCTACATTTTTTAATAGAATTTTTGGAGATTTAGTATTTATGACCCGTGTAAATTTTGGCGCCATAGGAAGGTATAATAATGCTTTAGCAATTACGCCATTTGAACGATTTTGGGTGGGTGGTGCTGGTTTAACAGGATTTAACTTAGACGGTAGAGAATTAGTGGCTTTACGTGGTTACCAAGACAATACTTTAACACCATTATATACTGATCCAAATACGAATGTTATTCAGCCAAAAGGTGCAAGTGTTTATAACAGATTTACCATGGAATTACGTTATCCAATTTCATTAAATCCTCAAGCTACTGTTTTTCCATTGGTTTTTGCTGAAGCAGGTAATGCGCAATTAGATTTTAGAGATTTTAATCCTTTTAAATTATACAGAAGTTATGGAATGGGAGTTAGAATTTTCCTTCCTATGTTTGGAATGATTGGTTTGGATTATGGTTGGGGGATAGATGATATTCCATTAAGACCAGGCGTAAATGGTGGTAATTTCCATTTTTTAATAGGTCAGCAATTTTAAAAATTTAAACTAAAAACCAATAAAATAAGTTTTAGTAATCATGAAAAAAATAATCATTTTAATTGTAATATTTATGGCATTGTTTGCCAATAAAACGATTGCACAAAAATTTGCCTACGTTGACACCGAATATATTTTAGATTTGATGCCAGAATATAGATCGGCACAAAAACAGTTAGATGCCATGAGTGAAGATTGGCAAAAGGAAATGGAGCAAAAAATGCTTGAATTAGAAAAAGCTGAGAAGGAATTCAATGCGGAGCAAATTTTGATGAGTGATGATATGAAGAAAAAGCGTACGGAAGAATTAAAAACTAAACAAAATGATTTACGCGATTTTAGAAATAAAAAGTTCGGTTTTGAAGGTGAATTATTTAAAAAACGTCAAGAGCTAGTAAAACCAATTCAAGATAAAGTGTATAATGCCATTCAAAAAACTGCAAAAGCAAGGGCTTATGATTTTATATTTGCAAAAGGTGGTGAAGTAGTAATGCTTTATACCAATTCAAAATACGACATGAGTAATGAAGTATTAGCAGAACTTGGCATAGCAATTGATAAAAGTAGTAAAAACCAATTAAAACCAGAAAATCCAGCACCTCAAAAATAATTTTAAATCAAATAATATACAAACAAAAACAAATAAACAAAATGAAGAGAATCATTAGAAAAGTAGCATTGGCAATGGTATTTGCACTTTGCGGTGGAGTATTTGTAGCAAATGCTCAAAAATTAGGTTACGTAGATTTACAAGAAGTAATGGTGGCAATGCCCGAGTACAAAAAAGCCAATACTGACATGGAAAAATACCAAAAACAATTAGAAGAAGATTTAGGAAAATTACAAGCTGAGTTTAAAACTAAATACGAAGATTTTGAAAAATCGGCAAACACAACAACCGCTACCATGCGTGAGTTTAAAGAAAAAGAATTACGCCAATTACAAGAACGTATTCAAGAATTTCAACAATCAGCACAAGAAGAAAGCAGAAAAAAAGAAGCTGATTTGTTAAAACCAATTGTTGAAAAAGCTAAAACTGCAATCGCACAAGTAGCAAAAGAAGTTGGTTATTCTTATGTTTTTGATGCAAACTCAGCAGGTATGTTATACAAACCAGAAGGTGATAATATTACTCCAGCTGTTAAAAAGAAACTTGGATTAGTAGATGCTCCAATTGCACCTCCAAGACAAATAGCTCCACAAAAATAATTTATAAATAAATCATTAAACCCTGATTTTTCAATTAAAATCAGGGTTTTTTTATGAATTGTAAGTGATATTACAATTTAAGTAATTTTTGATACAATATTTTTTGCTAAATACTTATACATTTGCCAAGCATACTTTTATTATACAATCATGATTCAAACCAAAAATAAATTTATATTTTTAGTAACCTTAATTTTTAGTTTTACCTTTTCTAATTTATTTGCTCAATTAAAAAATGTTCCTGTTTGGAAATTAACAAGCAGTAAAATATCAGCAAAAGTTGGCGATGAAATAGACATTGTTTTAACCAGTGTAATTGAAAAAGATTGGTACATGTATAGCAACGATATGGATCCCAATTTAGGTCCGATTACTGCCGAATTTACTTGGGCTAAAGACAATTCATACCAATTAGTGGGTAAAACTATTCCAATAGGAAGCCATAAACATTATGAAGAAGTTTGGCCGGGAACAGTTAGCACAATGAAAGGAACTGCCAAGTTTATTCAAAAAGTAAAAATATTAACTGCAAATCCGAAAATAAAAGTAGCTTTATATTTTCAAGAATGTTCAGAAGTTACAGGTATGTGCATGCCTCCTTATGAACAAGATTATGAATTAAAAAATTTAAATATTACAGCTTCCAATGAAACTACAATTGAAACTAGTACGGATGTTAAAAACACTGAAAATGTAATTTCAACAATAGATACGTCAACAAATATTACTTCAGAAACAAAAAAAGATACATTATCAAAAACAGAAGTTACAGCAGCAATTCCTTTATCAAAACCAGCAACTGAAAGTTTTTTTAGCTTTTTAATTTTGGCATTTTTAGGTGGATTAATTGCTGTAGCCACTCCTTGCGTATTTCCAATGTTACCCATGACTGTTAGTTTTTTTACTAAAAAAAGTAGCACCAGAGCCGAAGGAATTACTAGAGCAATCACTTTTGGAATTTCTATTATTGGTATTTATGCTTCGCTAGGTTTAGTTTTTGCATTTTTTGGCTTAGGTCCAGATTTTGGAAATTGGTTGAGTACACATTGGTTACCAAATGTATTGTTCTTTATAATATTTTTAGTGTTTGCAGCTTCATTTTTAGGTATGTTTGAAATTACATTGCCACACGCATTTGTCAATAAAATTGACTCAAAAAGTAGCATGGGAAATTTTGCAGGAATTTTCTTTATGGCATTTACTTTAACCCTTGTTTCATTTAGTTGTACTGGACCGGTGGTAGGAAGTTTACTCATAGAAGCAGTGGGCGGAAAGTTTATAAAACCATTATTAGGAATGGCATCTTTCGGATTTGGTTTAGCTTTACCATTCACATTATTTGCTGTTTTTCCAAGTTGGTTGCAAAACCTACCAAAAAGTGGTGGATGGCTTAATTCAGTAAAAGTAGTTTTGGGCTTTATTGAAATTGCTTTTGCTTTCAAATTTCTTTCTACTGCCGATGTAGTTTACCATTGGGGAATATTAGACAGAGAAATTTATTTGACCATTTGGATTGTAATTGCATTTTTATTAGGAATGTATTTGTTAGGAAAATTAAAATTCAGCCACGATAGCGATATGCCATTTATTGGTGTTCCTCGTTTTGGCTTAGCAGTTATTTCGTTCTGTTTTGGGGTTTATATGATTCCCGGTTTATTTGGCGCTCCATTAAAAGCACTTTCTGGTTTATTACCGCCTATGCAAACGCAAGATTTTATTTTAGTTGCTGAAAACAATATTTCACAATCAACTAATCAACCCATCAACCCATCAACTGGAAAAGCTAAACATTCCGATTTTTTACATTTGCCTCACGGTTTAACAGGATACTTTGATTATAAAGAAGCATTAGCAGCATCTAAGGCTACAGGTAAGCCATTATTTATTGATTTTACTGGCCATGCTTGTGTGAATTGCCGCAAAATGGAAGAATATGTTTGGGCAAAACCAGAAGTATTAAAACGCTTAAAAAACGATTATATAATAGTTTCGCTGTATGCTGACGAACGCAAAGAATTACCTGAAAACGAATGGTATACTTCGGCCAGAGATGGAAAAGTAAAGAAAACCATTGCGCAGCAAAACAGCGATTTACAAATAACAAAATATCATTTTTCTGCTCAGCCGCAATATGTATTAATTGATGGCAATGAAAAAGTACTTACTCCTCCTCGTTTTTATGATACTGACGAAGCTGCCTTTGTGAAATTTTTAGATGATGGAAAAGCAGCATTTAATTAGTAAATAAATTCACATAAAAGTTATACTAAGGTATAATTATACCTTAAATTATATTTTAAATTATATTAATTTAACATTGTGTATTAAAAAAAATAATTTAATATTGAACCATAATATATGGTCAATATTAAAAGCAATTTTCGGTTAGTCTTACAATATTATTTTGTAATAATTTTTTGTTTTTTTTATATCAATATTAACGCTCAAAATCAATTTGGGCTAACTACAGGTAACTATGCGGGTTTATATAGTTTACAAATAAACCCAGCCAATATTTGTTTTCAACCTGTTACTTTTGAAATAAATATTTTAGGGGCAGATCTATACATAAACAATAATGATTTTTTTACTAAACCTACTTTTTTACCTAAATTAGGTTTTAACAGCATTAGAGTTGAAAATTATAAGTATAATCCTAGTTCTTATAAGCCTGGAAATCTTTTGTTGAAAAGAGATTTACAATCAAATGGATATATTTTTGGCGGAGTAAATGTATTAGGGCCTTCTTTCTTATTTGCTATAAATAAAAAAACATCTATGGCAATAACCACTGCATTTAAAACTTATTTAAGTGCTACTAATATTAGTAACATTGCTGCAACCGCAAGTTTTGAAGGACTTTCTTATAAACCAATACTTCGCCAACAAATTAAAATGGAAAATACTAAACTTTCATTTGGAAGTTGGGCGGAGCTTGGATTTAGCTACGCACATGTAATAAATGACAATAAAAAATATACACATCGTATTGGTATTTCTGTAAAAGGACTTTTTGGTTTAGCGGGAGGATATATTTATGATAATGGATATAATGGTTGGAACGATGATGGAAATAAATTAATTTTTGATAGCTCTAATTTTTCTTATGCTTATTCTGGTCCATCAACTAGTAAAAAATATAAAAATACATCAAATAGTAGCATTTCATTAAATGGAATTGGAGCTAGCTTTGATATTGGATATGCTATTCAAAAAAATACTTCGGGAACTAGTTTTTGCCCAAATTTATATCAATTTGTTAATAATATTAAAGTGTATAAATGGAAAGCAGGGATATCGCTTTTAGACATTGGTGGTATTCATTATTTTAAAAATTCATTTGCTACTAATATTGTAAATGGAAGTTTGAATTGGAATAAGTTTGATACCATTGCTAAGTATGATATTACGGTAATGGATGCTACGCTTAGAAGTTATGTAGGAGCGGAAAAAACGCAAACATTTAATAGCTTTTGGTTAATACTTCCAAGTGCTATTAGCTTGCAGTATGACTATAATTTGAAATCAAATTTTTATGTAAATGCTAATATAGTTCAAAGAATTACGTTAGCCAAAATGCCTTCCTTGTCAAGAATGAATACTGTAGCTATTATTCCGCGTTATGATATTGAAAAATTAACAGTTTGCCTGCCTTTTATCTTAAATGAGTATAAAGACATAAACTTTGGTCTAGCTGTAAGGTATAAATGTGTAACTATTGGTAGTGATAAATTGGGAGAAACATTTGGTATACAAAATTTGTATGGCGCAAATTTTTATTTTGTTTATAAATATAGTTTTATAAATAGAAGTTTATTTTGGAAAAAATTATTTTAATTGATTAATAGATTAAAAATTACAATATCTATGATTTCGCCATGAGTTTGTTTGGCTTATAACAAATTATATTTTTTACTAAATCAAATATAATAGCAAATTTATAAAAAAGGCATTGAATATTTTTTGGATTACAAATGCAAAATAGGAGCTAAATGCGATTTCCAAATCGGCACATGCTGTTAAAATGAAATACAAATAAATTTTTATTGTATGCTGTTTTAAAAATAGCAATAATTTAAACTTGATATAACAATTTTCAATATAAATACTCTTACTATTGCAACCAAAATTTTAAAAATCCTAAATGTTTAAACAACCTAAAGTATCAGTATTATTAGCTATTTACAATACTCCATTTGATTTGGTAAAACGTGCCATCAATTCAGTATTGCATCAAAACATGAGCGATTTTGAATTAATAATTATTGACGATGGAAGTGATGAAATTTTCCAG